>DATHRP010000753.1:0-2189 GCA_035465195.1 Afifellaceae bacterium
CGGATAGCCGATTTGCATGTCGTAGGGCGCGCGGCGGACGGTGCCGGTGACGTGGAAGGTGATGCGGTCGCCTTTCCGCTCCACCAGGCGGATGTCGAAGCCGGCCGGCTTGTCGATGCCGCGCACCTTGAGCAAACCGTCGATATGAGCAGTATCATCGCCGGTGCGCGTGACCTTCGTCGTGTGGAACGTCACCGGCGGCTTGCGCCCGGCGTCGAACACCGCCTTGCCGCGGATGAAGGCGTCGACCCGCGCCGCACCCGTGTCGACGCTGTTCGGGTCGACCGTGAGCTCGACCTGCGAGCGCGTGACGTCGCGGCCGTCGATGACGAACGAGCCGCCGAACGCCTTGAATATCCCCTGGATGCCGCCGCCGCCGACCTGCGAGACGGAAAAACCGACTTTCGAGCGGCCGGGCTCGATGACATAGCGTCCGGCGGCCTGCTCCAGCGCAACGTCGGCGCGCACCGGAACGGCACCGGCTATGATGCCGGTCAGGGCAAGGCCGACAAAAAGCAACGCTACCGGGATACGGGACGACATGCGGGAAATTCTACCACAACGGCATATCGGCGCGCGCACATCCCGCTCGCAAGGCTACACAATTTCGCGATCAGCCCCCGCGCCGCGCCGGCCGCACCATGCGGGCAAGCAGTCCGTCGCGCAGGATGAATTCGTGTCGGAACGCGGCAGCGACATGGACCAGTGCTATCGCCAGCGCCATATTGGCGAGTAGCCCGTGAACGAAGGTCCATGACGCTTCCGAGGCATCACTGACAGGAACTGGAAGGTGCGGCACGACGACGAGGTTGAACGCGAAGGTCGGGATGTTGAGCGGCGAGGCGGAGACCAGCGCCCAGCCGGTCAGCGGAATGGCGACCAGTGCGGCATAGAGCGCGACATGCGCCAGCCGGGCCGCCAGCTTCTCCCAGTCCGCCATCGCCGCGGGAAGAGCCGGCAACGGCCCGACGAGCCGCCAGGCGAGCCGCAGCAGCGCCAGGAGCAGGATCAGGAGGCCGAGGCTCTTGTGCCATTGGTATAGCGGAAAGATCAGAGGATCGTCCGGTTCCAGCCCGGTCATGTAGAAGCCGAGCCCGGCCTGGCCGAGAAACATCAGAGCGATCACCCAGTGGAAGGTGATGGCGACGAGGCCATAACCGGTTTCGCTATTGCGCAGCACGTCGATTGGTCCCAGTCTGTCGCGGTCGGCCTGGCGCGGCGACCTCGGACAATAGGACGAATCGGATGAAGCTCAAATCCCTGGATCACATTCTGCTGCTCGCTGACGACCTGGAGGCGACGCGCGAATTCTATGTCGACGTGATCGGGTTGACCGTCGGCGACCGGCCGGATTTCACTTTTCCCGGCTACTGGCTCTACGCAGGCGACCGCGCCTGCGTGCACCTGGCCGCGCGGCGGGGCGACGCGAAGGGTGACCCCAGCTTCGGCAGCCGCGGCAATACCGGCAGCATCGATCACGTTGCGTTCGCCGTCGACGTTTGCGACGGCGCCCGGGCGGAACTCGACAGTCGCGGCATTCGCTACAAGCACCAGAAAGTGCCTGGCGCGCCGCTACAGCAGCTTTTCGTGACGGATCCGAACGGCGTGTCCGTGGAATTGAACTTCCCCGCCTGAGTGCTCCGGCAGGCTGTCGAAGACGTCAGCCGCGCTCCCGGGCGGAGCCCGATCCGCCCTCCTTCACGGATAGGTTCTGTCACCAGAAATCCTTGTGGTCCTTCACGATCTCTTCTTCGAGTTCGGGATACGGGCCACGGATCGCGACTTTCCGCCGTCCGGCGGCGAACACCTGGTGACAGCTCAGATCGAGGGTCAGGTTCTCCGGATTGTCTCCGGTCAGCTCGGCCAACCGCCTTTCGCTGACTCCGTAGACCAGGGTGCCGATACCGGCCCAGTAACAGGCCCCGGCGCACATGCAGCAGGGCTCGACCGAAGTCACCAGCGTGCATCGCTCGAGAAAGGCCGGGTCGTATTGCTGCGCGGCCGCGCGCGCCACGTTTGCCTCCGCGTGGCCGATGCCCCGATCCTGAGAATAGGTGTTGCCCGATGACAGGATAACGTCTCCCTCCGGCCCGACCAGGAGCGCTCCGAAGGGATGATTGCCATTGGCCCGGCTCTCGGCGGCGATCGCCGCGGCGAGACGCAGATATTCAGTATCGCTCCTCATGGCC
>DATHRP010000754.1:0-8847 GCA_035465195.1 Afifellaceae bacterium
GAATTGCCGCCGACCAGGTGCTTGATGCCGAACTGCGCGCCGACCTCGTCCCAGAGCGCCTGGGCGCCACCGTAATGGACCCACGCGTCGATCTCGTCGGGGCGGAAGCCCATCGGAACGGCGGTAAAGAAGGCATAGGCCTTGATCTTGCCCTGATAATAATAGTCGGCGGAGTGATACATCTCCGCGGTGCCGTCCTGCACGGCGTCGTTGCATTTCAGCGGATGCACCAGTTCGCCGCCGGCGAAGACCTTGACCTGGTAGCGCCCGTCCGAGGCGGCGTTGATCGCCTGGGCGAAATATTCCGGCGCGGTGCCGAGGCCGGGGAAGTTCTTCGGCCAGGACGTGACGATCTTGATTTCCTTGACGTCCTGGGCGATGGCCGGGGTGGCAAGCGCCGTGGCGGCCGCGCCGGTCGCAAGACCGGCCTTCTTGATGAATGAACGACGATCCATATCCGTTTTCCTCCCGTGGAAAAGATCAGGTGATGCGTGAAACTGGCACGTCATAACTGACCTGTCCAGATTGACAGGGCTGGACCAACCAGCGGCATTTTGGCTGATGGTTACCGCGGCCGGCAATCGCCGGGTAAGCCTACCGCGCTTGTCGTTCTGGCCGGAGGCAACGATATGGAATATAAGAGCAAATCGAATCCCCGGGCTTTCGTCGCGGCCAACCCGGGCAGATCATGGTTAACCGGCCATGGGTAATGCAAAGATGACACCGATCATACTGGTCACGTCCGACGTCAAGCCGATCGACGGCTATAGCTGGCATGCCGCCATCGACACCTATCTCCGCGCCGTCATCGTGGCGGGCGGAATCCCGATCGTCCTGCCGAGCCTCGCCGATCACCTGGATCTCGACGCCGTGCTCGACCGCGTCGACGGCGTCCTCGTCACAGGGTCGCGGTCGAACGTTCATCCTTCGCATTACGGTGTCGAGCCGAGCGAGGCGCACGAGCCCTACGACGACGCCCGCGACGCAACGACCCTCCCGCTGATCCGCCGGACGCTGGAGCGGGCGATCCCGATGCTGGCGATCTGCCGCGGCATACAGGAGCTCAATGTGGCGCTCGGCGGCAGCCTGATCACCGAGGCCCAGGAACATCCCGGCCGGATGGATCACCGGGCACCGGACTCCGACAGCCAAGACGAACGCTTCGCCCTCGCCCACGATGTGACATTCGAGGACGATGCCGATCTTGCCGCCATCATCGGCAGTCCGTGCGTCAGGGTCAATTCGCTGCACAGGCAGGTGATCGACCATCTGGCCGACCGGCTGATCGTCGAAGCGCGCGCCGAGGACGGAACCATCGAGGCGGTCCGGGTGTCCGATGCCCGGGCATTCGCCTACGGCGTCCAGTGGCACCCCGAATACTGGGCGGCGAGCGACACGCCGTCGAACCGGCTGTTCAAGGCGTTCACGGCGGCCGCGCGCGACTACGGCTCGCGCCGGACCGCACTGGCGGCCGAATAGCGGAGATGCGGGCGTGAGTGGCAGCGACCATGATCACGGGCATGACCATTCGCACCTGTCGGACATGGATGTCCGCGTCCGCGCGCTGGAAACGCTGCTGACCGAAAAGGGCTATGTCGATCCGGCCGCGCTCGACGTCATTATCGACACCTACGAGACGAAGGTCGGGCCGCGCAACGGCGCCCGCGTCGTCGCGAAGGCCTGGAGCGATCCGCAGTTCCGGAAACGGCTGATGGACGACGCCACGGCGGCGATTTCATCGCTTGGCTTCACCGGCCGCCAGGGCGAGCACATGGTGGCGGTGGAGAACACGCCCGAGGTCCACAACATGGTCGTCTGCACCCTGTGCTCCTGTTATCCGTGGGCGGTGCTCGGCCTGCCGCCGACATGGTACAAATCGCCGCCCTACCGTTCGCGCGCCGTCGCCGACCCGCGCGGCGTACTTGCCGAATTCGGCGTCGAACTGCCCGAAAAGACACGCATTCGCGTCTGGGATTCCACGGCGGAAATGCGCTACCTTGTCATTCCCATGCGCCCGGAGGGCACAGACGGGCTTTCCGAGGACAAACTGGCCGACCTCGTCACCCGCGACAGCATGATCGGAACCGGCTTGCCGCGCGCGCCGGAGCCCGCGCCGTGAACGGCGCGCAGGATCTCGGCGGCCAGCACGGCTTCGGCCCGGTGCGACCGGAGACCGGCGATATCCTTTTCCACGCCGACTGGGAGCGCCGGGTGCTGGCGCTCACGGTGGCCATGGGCGCGACCGGCTGCTGGAACCTCGACATGTCCCGCCACGCCCGCGAGCGCATGGCGCCTGCCGATTATCTCGCCTCGACCTATTACGAGATCTGGTATCACGGGCTGACCACGCTGCTCGCCGAAACGGGTCTCGCCACTCCGGACGAGATCGCCTCGGGCAAGAGCGTGTCGCCGCCGGTGTCTCTGCCCCGTGTCCCCTCGGCGGAAAAGATGCCGGCGATCCTGGCGGCTGGCGGACCGGTCGAAAGACCGGCGACCGGACCCGCCCGCTTCGCCGCGGGCGCGCGGGTCCGCGCCCGGGTGATCAACCCGAAGACCCACACCCGCCTGCCGCGCTACGCCCGTGGCCGTCTCGGCACCGTGGTCCGCGTCCACGGCGTGCATGTCTTCCCCGATGCTCACGCCCACGGGCTCGGCGAGGATCCGCACTGGCTTTATTCCGTCGCCTTCGAGGCGACCGAACTGTGGGGCGAAGACGGCCGTGCCGGCGACGAGGTGCTGATCGACCTCTGGGAGCCTTACCTTGAAGCCGCCTGAGGGCGCGGCACTTGCCGCTGTGCCCTCCATCCCACGTGACGATGACGGCCCCGTCTTCCCGGCGCCCTGGGCGGCGACGGCCTTCGCCATGACGCTGGCGCTGCACGAGCGCGGCCTTTTCACCTGGGCCGAATGGGCCGAGCGCCTGGGCGCGGCGATCGCAGCGAAGGGTCCGGCGGCCGATCCGGAAAACTATTGGCTGTGCTGGCTCGCCGCGCTGGAAACGACGATCGAGTCGATCGACCCCGGCAGCGAGGTCGGCCTGCAACGCCTCCGCGAGGCCTGGAGACAGGCGGCGCACGACACGCCGCACGGCGAGCCGATCGAACTGGGCGGGCGGGTGAAGGCGACGATCAGCCGCTGAGCGCGCCGGCGAGCAGCAGCAGGCCGAATGCGGTGATCACCAGCGCGCCGGCGATCTCAAGCCCGGCGAGCGCCATCCCGGCGCTGTTGCTTCCGGCGCCCGCCATCCGCGTCGCGAAACCCTTTGCATAAACGGCGATGACGGCAAGCGTGGCGATCGTCAGCGCCGTGCCCAACCCCATCAGGAAGGTCGAGGCCACGCCGGCCCAGAAGATACCCTGGGCGAGCGCGAAGGCGAGCACGATCAGGGCGCCGGAACAGGGCCGGATGCCGACCGAAACCACCGCCGCCAGTGCGCCGCCGAGACCGCGCGCCTTTGCCGCGATCTCCGGTGACGGTGCGTGCGAATGGCCGCAGTCCGGCCCCTGCGCATGGTCATGGCCGTGCACGTGGTCATGGCCGTTTCGGACAAGCATGCGGACCTTGCGGAACAGCAGGAACAACCCGAGCGCGGCGATCAGCCCGTAGCTGCCCAGTTCGAAGGCCCGGGCGGTATCGGTCATCGCCATGCTCGTCATGTTGAGCGCGATGGCGATGACCCCGAAGATCACCACGGCGGTCGACGCCTGCACCATGGCCGCCAGGAACGCGATCAGGATGCCGCGCCGTGCGCTTTCCTCGTTGGCCATCAGGTAGGACGAGATGACCACCTTGCCGTGGCCCGGCCCGGCGGCGTGGACGACACCGTAGGCAAACGACAGGCCCGCGAGCCACCAGAACGCCGCGCCGCTGTCGCTCAGCGCCTTCAGAGCCGCCGTGAGCTCGCGGTAGAACTGTTTCTGCATCGTCGCGATCCACGGGATCAGGCCAGCCCCGCCCTGGTCAGGCAGCCCGACGCCGAACGGCGATTGTGCGGCCAGCGCCGGCGCCGTCACGACGGCAAGAAGGCACGCGGCAAGCCCGACCAGGAACCGTGGCCATTGCAAAGCTATGCGGAACGCCATCGGGCCGGTTCGCTCAGCCGCAATTCAATGTCGCGGAATTGTCGAGCCCGTCCGTCAGGTCCTTGAGCTCGTCGGGCAGTTCGCGCTGCTCCGGGCCGATCTCGGCAAGCGCGGCTGTCGCGTCCGCATCGAGTTCGCGGGCAAGCTGCACCGTCAGGCCGCAGCCCGCCGGCGCATCGACCAGCCGCACAGCCTCGGTGGACGGCAGCTCGAAGGCGACGAAATATTCCGGATCGTAGACCTCCAGGACGGCGGCGGCATCGGGTTTGACGGGTTCGGTCAGCGGCAGGGTGAAATGCAGGGTCAGGAAGCCGTCGGCCAGGTCGAGCCAATAGTCCCGCGGTTCGGAAAAAGCGACGTCCTTTTCGCCGATCGCCATGAAGGTGAAGAACGCGAATTCGCTGAGCGACGTTACGTTAACCTCGGCCAGCGGATCGAGCTCCGCCTTGCTGTAGGTCCCGTCGCCGTCCGTATCGAGCCCCTGGATGGCATAGGCCGAGAAAGCCTCGTCGAAGCGCCAGTGATGGCGAATCGCCGTGATCCGCCCGGAGGCGTCGAACAGGATCTCGGACGCCGAATCGATCCAGACATGCGGATGCGCAGCGGCGGGCGGCGCAATCAGGGCCGCAAGTGCCAGTGACAGCAGGAGTTTTTTCAGCATCTTCCAACCCTTATCGCACGGCGAACGGCATTGTTTCCGCTGCCAATAACGCCCGAATGTGCCCCTTTTCAAGCTTCGGCGCCGAATGTGTGTACGAACGGTAAAAGACACGGCGATTTTCCCAAAAAGACCGCCAATCAGGAATTAACTTCCGAAATTCCTGCAAAGGCCAGCGAGATCAATCGCCATTTTTCGGCAAAACTCGATCATGTCTTTCCCGAAATCAATCGAAGGGAAAAGCCATGGCCGTTTCCATCGAACGCCTCGACGAAAGACGACTGGAGCGATTCGCTCCGGATTTCGACAATCATGAAGCGGTATACCGCATCACCGCCGAGTCACAAGGGCTTCATGCGATCATCGCGCTCCACGATGCGGTGATCGGGTCGGCGCTCGGCGGCTGCCGCATGTGGACCTACGACGACGAAGACCGGGCGATCACCGACGCGCTCAGGCTGTCGCGCGGCATGACCTACAAGAACGCGCTCGCCGGCCTGCACTTCGGCGGCGGCAAGGCGGTCATCATGGGCGATCCGAAGACGGCGAAGAGCCCGGCCCTGTTTCACGCCTTCGGCGAGGCCGTGGAGCAACTCGCCGGCCGCTACATCACGGCCGAGGATGTCGGCATCGGCGCCGACGACATGGCCGAGATCGCCACCCGGACGGCCCATGCCCGCGGCACGCGGGCGACCGGCCTCGGCGATCCCTCGCCTTTCACCGCGCTCGGAGTCTTCCATGGCGTTCTGGCGGCTGTGCGGCACCGTTTCGGCGCCGGCGACCTGACGGGCCTGACCGCGAGCGTCAAGGGCCTCGGCCATGTCGGCATGCGGGTCGCCGCCAAGCTGCATCTGGCCGGCGCGAAACTGATCGTCTCCGACATCGACGGCGAGGCGGTCGCCAAGGCGGTCCGGACCCTCAATGCCGCCGCGGCCGGGCCGGATGATGCTCACAGGGCGAAGGCCGACCTGTTCGTGCCCTGCGCGCTGGGCGCCGGCCTCAACCGGACGACCATCCCTGAAATCCGCGCCGGCATCGTGGCCGGTGCGGCCAACAATCAGCTTGCCGAGCCCGAAGACGCCGTGCGTCTGACCGATCGTGGCATCCTCTATGCGCCCGACTACGCCATCAACGCCGGCGGCGTGATCGCCGTCGCACTCGGCAAGCCCGGCTCGCCGTCGCGCGAAATCGTCGCCAAGGTCGAGGCCATCGGCGCCACGCTGGCCACGATCTTCGCCCGCGCCGAGCTTGAGAACCTGCCGACGGCGGCAATCGCCGACCGGCTGGCCGAAGAACGGCTGGCGGCGGCGCGGACGCGTTCGGCCGCCTGAATCCCGCTCAGTCGCCCCCGCCGGCCTTGCGGTGCCTGTCGCACCAGGCCGCCAGATAGTCGATGAAGACCCGAAGCTTGGCCGGCATGCGCTCCCTGTGTGGATAGATGGCGTAGACGCCGAGGTCGTCCGGCTCGTATTCGCCGAGCACGGTCACCAGCGTGCCTTCCTCCAAATGGGGCCGGATCAGCGGCCAGGGGCCGCGGCCGAAACCGAGCCCGGCAAGCGCGGCGGAAACCGCAGCGGTCGGACTGTTCACCTCGATCCGCCCGCGGATCGGCACGGATATCTTCTCCTTGCCCGAACGATAGGCCCACGAGAGCGGTGAACGCAGGTTCGTGTCGACGACGCAGGGCAGCCCGGTCAGCTCCGAGGGATGCTCCGGCCGGCCGTGCGCGGCGAGGATCTGCGGTGAACAATAGGTCGCGATATTGAGGTCGGAGAGCTTGCGGGCGATCATGCTGGAATCGGCAAGCGAAGCGATGCGGATCGCGACATCGTAGCCTTCCTCGACGAGATCGACGAAGCGTTCCTCCAGCCGGAGTTCCATGCGGATGTCAGGATAGGCGGCCAGGAACTCCATGATCGCCCGGCCGAGATCGCCGTCGCCGGAGGCGCGCGGTGCGGAGACCCTGAGCCGGCCGCGTGGCGCCGCGTTGGCGGTCTCGATGGTCTCACGCAACTGGCCGACGCGCTTCAGGATCTCCTGCGCTTCCTCGTAGGCGGCCGCGCCGGCTTCCGTCACAGAGACCTGCCGCGTCGTGCGGTTGAGCAGGCGCGCGCCGAGTTCCTCTTCCAGTTCGGAGACATATTTCGACATCAGCGCCTTGGACCGGCCGGTCTGCCGCGCCGCCGCCGAAAAGCCGCCGGTGTCGACGACGGCGATGAAGGCCTGCATACGGGTGATCGTGTCCATGCTGGCTTACCCGCTCGTGAAGATCGATACCGCGAGTTCAACCAGCGCCACGTCGGAGCCGCGCGGACCGATCAGCGACAGGCCGAGCGGACAGCCGTCCAGTTCCGCCATCGGCAGCGAGATCTGCGGCAGACCACTGTTTCCGGAGATGCACAGGATAGAAAGCGCCCGTTCGCGGAAAGCCTGGAGCGCATCTCCGCCGGCATCGCGCAGCGGCGCGATCGACGGCACGCTCGGCAGCACCAGCACGCCGTCGGTACCGATCATGTCCGTCAGTCCGGTCGCCATCTTATCCCGCCGGGCATAGGCCTTCTCGGCCGCGCCGGGCTCGAGATCGCGGCCAAACTCGAACCGCTCGCGCACGCCCGGCGTCATCTCCGGGTCGCGATCCTCGATCCAGGCGCCATGCTCGCGCCACGCCTCGTGCGCCTGGCAGACACGGAAGACCCAGTACCAGTCGTCGAGGCCCTGCTCGGCGACCTGGATCCGCTCCGCGTCGCCAAGCCGCGATGTCACGCGCCGTTCGGCAGCCGAAAGCGCGTCCGCCTCGCGCGCCGACATCAGCATCGCGAAGGCGTCGTCGGCGCGCAGCAGGCGATTGAGGGCGAAATCCCGCGTATCGTTGCCGAGAAACACCGGCGCCGCGCGCGCGAAGATATCCGGATCGTCGGCGAAGTAGCCGGCGACATCGTAGCTCGGCGCGAGCGGCATGACCTTGTCCAGGGATACGTGCCCGTGCGTCGGGCGGATACCGAAGAGGCCGCAGTAGCTGGCCGGCGCCCGCACAGAGCCGCCTGTATCGGAACCGAGAGCCAGGTCGCAGAGCCCGGCCGCCATCGCCGCCGCCGACCCGGAAGAGGAGCCGCCGGTGATCCGGTCGGGCGCGCGAACATTGACCGGAGAACCGGTATGCATGTTCTGCCCGTTCAGCGAGAATGCCAGTTCGTCGGTATTCGTCTTGCCGATGACTTCGGCTCCCGCGTCGAGCATCCTCTGGACGGCCGGCGCGCTCGTGGCATGCACCGGGCTCTCCGCCAGCCTGATCGGATTGCCGCAGCCGGTCGGGTAGCCGGCGACATCGAAGATATCCTTCACCGCGAGGCTCAAACCGGCGAGCGGGCCTTCGGCGGCGTGGGCGACATCCACGGGCTCGTAAGGCACGAATGCACCCACTGTATCATCGATCCTGCGCATCAATCTCTCCGGGTCGGTCGGTTCCGTTCGAACATGCCCGCAGCGGCGGCCGGCATCAACGTCTAAAGCCTTTCGCCGGCTTGCAGTCGCCCGGCAGGGAATTCTTCGTTCATCCTGAACGGCATTCTGGAACAAATGTTCCATTTCTGGTTTGATGCGCGGCGACAAGCAAGCGGAGACGGCTACCGGATGGCGCTCGACGAAAAGGCCGCGCCCGAAACTTTCGAGGATCTCAAGGGGCTCCTCTCAGCCGCCCATGCGCAAATGCCAAAGCGGCTCGGCCAGGCCGCCGAATTCGTCATCGCCAATCCCGACGAGGTCGCGTTCGGGACGGTGGCCAGCATCGCGGAGATGTCGGGCGTGCAACCCTCGACCCTGGTGCGCTTCGCCCAGTCGGTCGGGTTCCAGGGCTTTTCCGACCTGCAGGCGCTGATCCGCAACCATCTGCGCGAACGCTGGCCGAGCTACCTGGAACGTCTCGACAATCTGCGCCGGAGCGGCGCCGCAGGGGATGGCCCCTCGCAACTGCTCGACGCCTTTGCCGCCTCGGCCATCCAGTCGCTTTCGACCGTTCGCGAGACGATCGGCGAAGAGGATCTCGAGCAGGCCGTCGGCATCCTTGCGGCGGCCCGGGAGGTCTACGTGCTGGCAAGCCGCAGGGCCTTT
>DATHRP010000755.1:0-2202 GCA_035465195.1 Afifellaceae bacterium
GAGAAGAGCAGTTCGAGATAACGCTTCAGGTGGTCGACGCTTTCCCGCGCCACGGCCGCGTCGCCGGTCGCCTTCGCCAGTATGAACGCGCCCTGGAGGACGGCCTGCGTGTGGGCGGCAAGGCTTGCCGCCGTCCAGTCAGCCTCGACGCCGCGATCCTTCATGATCTCCGCGATGTCGGGCTCCAGCGTGGCGGCATGGCCGAAGATGCTCGCGGCACAGGCGTCGCGGATCGCAGGATGCGAACCGTAGACCTCCTGCGCCATGGTGCCGACCAGGCAGGTGAATTCCGCGAGTTCTCCGTCGATGATCGACTTGCGGAAATCGACGTAACCAATCAGCCGGTCATAGGGATCGGAGTAATCGTGATAGGGGGCATGCTTGAAGAATTCCGATGTGGTCTCCGCCCAATAGGCGGCGGCCGCGACACCCAGATCTTCCTTCGACTTGAAATGATGGAAATAGGCGCCCTTGGTCACGCCGGCGGCCTTGCAGAGATCTTCAACCGTCGCTGCCGTATACCCGCGCTCCCGTATGACAACCCGTGCCGCTTCGAGGAGGCGTGTGCGGGCGTCGCCGCGTTCCGGCTGGTGTTTGGTCGGTCTTGGCATCTGCGCTGGATACCGTACGTACGGTATGTATGTCAATCAATCGTGAGACATTCTTCGAGCGGCGTGCGGCTAGCTGCCGTTTTCGAACTGCGCATCTCGACCTGTCCAGCCGGTCGCGGAGCCGGCGATCTTCATTCCGGTCGGGCCAGTTTTTCCAGCATGCGGTGCGATAGGTTTCAGGCTGGCGAGCGTGCTCGCCATTACGATGGCCATGACGAACGCCGAGAGGAAATAGAGTAATTCGGAGTTCAGCCGGGTGTGGACTGTAACTTTCATCGTCACTCTCCGGAGTGACAACGCTGACGTCGGGAGTCGGTTCCACGTTCGCCACCGCACAGGCTCGTGCGAATGAGGCTCAGGGCTCAGGCCAGGTCCACCAGCCGAACGGTTTTCGGCGCCATCCGGTTTGCATCCGGGGCAGGGGACTCAATATGGCATCGGCAGAACCGAATAACTGGTCAGCACGACCATGACCAGGGTTCCGAAGAACACCACTGCGATGCTCGTCAGGACTAATGCCCCGAACGCGGCACCGAACTTGATGATGTAGTCGAACATGGCCTCGCTCCTTCGACCTTGCCCAAACTGGAATGTCTGCGTGCGACCTTACAGCCGCGACCTCGGTTGCGGGTGTGAGATGTCCGTGAAACGCTGTGAGGAGCGCGTGAACCCACATGCGGAGACGCGCAAAATTCGGCCCTGTCCCGGGGGAGACAGGGCCGGTCCAACGTGGTCGGAAGGTCGATACCGGAATTTCAGCCTGGGCGGCGGGATGTGACGGGAATTTTTCACGGACGAGCAAAGGATCAGGAGCAAGACTGAACCGAAACACACGACTTTGAGGCACCGGACGGCGGGAAAGATGCCGAACGGAAAGCCCGTCAATTGGCGAGCCTTCAAGGCTTTTCTTCGCGAGCAATATCAGCATGGCATGGCGTGCAATGTCGTCGCTGAGGTGGGCGGGGACATCGATAAGCTGGAACGGGAACTGTCGTCCCGCTCAACGCCGAGAACTTCGGCGAACTGACACCGGCGGAACAGGACAAGGCGATAGAGGCTTACAGGCCGGCCGCGCAAGAAATTCGGGTGACGCAAAATGCTACACCCAAAACACCCTACGGCCTGTCCAGCTTCGAACTCGGCGAGGCGCAGGGCTATGTCGGGGCCATCCGCGAATATGTGGAGCCGGGAGACTGGGCGGAAGTCGAGACGGCGTTTGGCAGCCTGTCAGACGCCGGCCAGTCGACTGTTCTGCAACATCTGGCGATGGGCACGACCGGCAGCGCCACGCCGTTGACGGAAGGCGAACTGGCCGAACTGATGGATGAACTCGACATTGCGCCGGATCTGGTCGAATTCTGGGGCCGCGACCGCGCGCCGCGCATGTTCGGCGTTCTGCGGCAACGGTTCACGCTTCTGCGGGAATACCTGTCCGCCGACGATTGGAACCGGATGTTGAAGCTCTACTACGAAGGCCCTACATCGGCGGCCATTGCCATTTCGTGCCCGATGGCGGGGTGACGGGCCGTTCTAGGCGGTTGCTAGAGTTTCCGCTTCTCGGACGATACCCGACATGAGTCGCGAGTTTTAA
>DATHRP010000756.1:0-11036 GCA_035465195.1 Afifellaceae bacterium
GCGAGACCGGCGATCGCCATCCGCTCGAAATCTCCGTTGCGGCGGAATGCACGGTAGAGCGCCCGCCCGACGAGAAGCGCGAACAGGAGCACGATCACCAGGCAGAGCACGATGCCGAATTCCTCCGCGACGACGGCGAAAACGAAATCGGTATGCGAATCCGGCAGCACGCGCTTCATCACCCCCTCGCCCGGTCCGGCGCCCGACCAACCGCCGCGAT
Organism: Afifellaceae bacterium; assembly: GCA_035465195.1. Classification (GTDB taxonomy): domain Bacteria; phylum Pseudomonadota; class Alphaproteobacteria; order Rhizobiales; family Afifellaceae; genus CAMYKZ01. The sequence continues at coordinate 221 of DATHRP010000756.1, forward strand.
GGAACGACTGCAGCGCGGTATCGACCTGGAACGTGTCGCCGCTCGAAGGGTCGAGGAAACGGTCGACCCGGGCGGCGACGTGCGGGAACGTCTTGTAGGCTGCAAAGAGGCCGAACAACGAAACCGCCGAAAGGCTCGCCACCACGACCGGCGGAACGCCTGCCAGGAAGAACAGCGCGCCCCAGACGGCGAACATCAGGATGGTCTGGCCGAGATCGGGTTCGGCGATCAGCAGTGCGGCGACGATCAGCAACAGCACGCTCGCCAGCAGCCGGCCCGGAATGTCGGGTCGCCTGGCGCCCTCGGCGAAAAGCCATGCGGTTATAATGACGAACGGCGGCTTGATGAATTCCGACGGCTGCAACGACATGCCGGCCAGGAAAATCCACCGACGCGAACCCTTGATCTCCAGGCCGACGAAAAGAACCGCAATCAGCGCGACCAGCCCGCAGACCAGCATGACTGCGGCAATGCGCCGGACCTGGCGCGACGACAGGAACGAAAGGCCGATCATCAGCATCGCGGACAGAGGCACGTATCTCGCGTGCCGGATCACGAAATGATGCGACGGCAGGTCGCGCCGTGCGGCCACCGGCGGGCTTGCGGCCAGCGACAGAACCAGGCCTCCGAGCAGCAGGATGATCACCAGCGACAGCAGCGTCCTGTCCACGGTCCACCACCATTCGGCAATGGGCGATCGGCTCGCTCTGCTAATCATGGCACGGTCTCCTCGGTCAGATGATCCTGGTCGATGGATTGAAAAGCGGCGCGGAAGGCCTCTCCCCGCGCCTCGAAATCGGCAAATTGGTCGAACGATGCGCAGGCCGGCGACAAAAGGACCGCCGGCTCCGGCCGTTCATCGCGGCCGGCATCCGCTGCGGCGAGTGTCACCGCCCGCTGCAGGTCGCCGGCAATCACATGCGGAACACGGCCAGACAGATCGGCGGAAAAGGCTCCGGCCGCCTCGCCGATCAGGTAGGCCTTGGCGATGCGCCCGAAATAATCCCCCAGGCCTGCGATACCGCCTTCCTTGGCGCGCCCGCCGGCGATCCAGTAGATCGGCTCGAACGTCGCAAGAGCCCGCGCCGCAGCATCGGCGTTGGTTGCTTTGGAATCGTTGACGAAGACGACCCGGCCGCGCCGGCCGACGATCTCCATCCGATGCGCGAGCCCTGGAAAATCCGCCATGGCATCGAGAATTGCCTGGTCGTCCACCCCAAGAGCGCGCGCCGCGGCGAATGCGCAGGCGGCGTTCTGCCAGTTGTGCACGCCGCGCAATGCCGGCAGGTCGCTTAGAGCATGCGATGCGCCATCCTGCAGCGTCAGCCGGCCGGAACCGTCGACGAAACAATCGGCGTCAGGGTGGCGGATAACCGACACCGTGACGACTTCCGGATGCGCTGGCCGCTTCGCGAGGTCGGATACGACCGCCGTCATTTCAGCCTCGTCGATTCCGATAGCGGCCACATCGTCCGGCGCCATGTTGGCGAATATCCGCTGCTTCGCCTTCCGGTATCCCGCCAAATCGCCATGCCGGTCGAGATGGTCCGGCGTGAGGTTCAGCCAGATGGCGACGTTCGGCCGGAAATCCCGGATCAGGTCGAGCTGGTAGGACGACATTTCGATCACGAAAACAGGAGCGTCTCCGGACACCGAGAGATCGAGCGCGGCAGTACCGATATTGCCGCCGACCGGCGCATCCATGCCCGCGGCCTGCAGGACATGTCCCATCAGCGCCGTCGTGGTCGATTTTCCGTTGGTTCCGGTTATCGCGACAAACCGTGCCGCATCCTTCAGTTCCCGGTAGAGCAGTTCGATATCGCAGATGATCTCCACGCCGGCCCGCCGCGCCTGTTCGACCACCGGGTGCGGTTTCGGATGGGTCAGCGGAACGCCTGGCGCCAGTACGAGCGACCTTAGATCGGACCAGGGCCACTCGCCCGGCGGAGCGATCCTGGCGCCCAGCGCACCCGCCCTGTCGCGCGACGCCTCGCTATCGTCCCAGGCAAGAACGGTCGTCGCGCCGCCGGCAAGCGCGGCGCGGATCGTCGCAAGCCCGCTGCGGGCCAGCCCGAAGACGGCGACCGTCTGCCCCTTGAGGTGAGCGAGTTCTATCGCCAAAGAAGCGTCCGCCTCCCTATCTGAGTTTCAGCGTTGAAAGTCCGACCAGCGCCAGCACGACAGCGATGATCCAGAACCGGATCACCACCTGCGGCTCCGTCCAGCCGAGCTTCTCGAAATGGTGATGGATTGGCGCCATGCGGAATACGCGCTTGCCCGTCAGCTTGAACGACGCGACCTGGATGATAACCGAAAGCGCTTCGGCAACGAATATCCCGCCGATGATCGCCAGCACGAGTTCATGCTTCGTCGCGACCGCGATGGTGCCCAGCATGCCGCCCAACGACAGCGAACCGGTATCGCCCATGAAGATCGCCGCCGGCGGCGCATTGTACCAGAGGAAGCCAAGCCCGGCGCCGAGAAGCGCGCCGCAGACCACCGAAAGCTCGCCTGTGCCGCGCACTAGCTGGATCTGCAGATACTCGGCGAAGTCGACGCGGCCGGATACATAGGCGATCAGGCCGAACGAGGCAGTCGCGATCATCACCGGAACGATCGCCAGGCCGTCCAGGCCATCAGTCAGGTTGACCGCGTTGGCGGCGCCCACGATGACGAACGCGCCGAAGACGAAATAGAAGACGGACAGGTTGATCAGCAGGTCCTTGAAGAACGGCAGCGCCAGCGACGTGCCCAGCCCCTCGCCGGCATGCCTTGAGATGAAGAACACGGCGATCATGCCGATGAAGGCTTCCAGCGCCAGGCGGGACCGGCCCGAAAAGCCGCGGTGCGACGCCTTCTTGATCTTCAGGTAATCGTCGTAGAAGCCGATGGCGCCATAGCCGGTAGCGATGCCGAGCACGCACCAGACATATGGATTGGTGAGCCGGGCCCACAGCAATGACGAAATCAGGATGGCAAGCAGGATGATCAGGCCGCCCATGGTCGGCGTGCCGGCCTTCCTGAAATGCTCTTCCGGGCCGTCGGCACGGATCGGCTGGCCATGCCCCTGCTTGAACTTCAGCAGCCGGATGATGCCCGGCCCGAACAGGAACACGAACAGCATGGCGGTCATCGTCGCCGCCCCCGTGCGGAACGTGATGTACTGCACGACGTTCAGCACGGAGATCTGTTCGGAGAATTGCTCCAGATAGGTCAGCATCACATGCCCCTACGCGTTTTGACCGTCCGGCGATTCGGGCTGCTCCGGCATGAAGCGCGCCCTCAATGCCTGGACAACCGGCCCGAGCCGCGTTCCCGCAGACGCCTTGGCCACGATGACATCGCCGGGGCCGAGCGCTTTCAGGAGAATCGGTTCCAGTTCTTCTGCCGAAGTCGCATACGCACCGCGACACCGATCCGGCAAGACCTCCCAGAGGCTTTTCATCAGCGGCCCGGCCAGGAAGACAAGGTCGGCGCCGGCCTCCTCGAGCGGACCCTGGAGGTCACGGTGGACTTCGTTCGCCTCGTCGCCGAGCTCCAGCATGTCGCCCAGCACGGCAATCCTGCGGCCGCGGCCGGTCGGCGGATTTGTCTGGGCAAGCAGCGCAAGCGCCGCACGCATCGATGCCGGATTGGCGTTGTAGCTTTCATCGATCAGCAGCATCGGCCCGCCGCTTCCATGCCGCAGCCGGATCCGCTCTCCGCGTCCCCTCGGAGCCGAGAAGCCGGCCAGCGACAGGCCGACCTGCGCAAGATCGAGGTCGAGCTCCTGCGCCACGGCTATGACGGCGAGCGAATTCATGACCAGGTGCCGTCCGGGCGCACCAAGCTTGTAGACCATGATGTGGCCGCCTACCGAAACCTCCACCACGGAGGTCGCCTCGCCGAGCGTCGTCCGCACCAACCGGACGTCGGCCTTCCCGTGTTCGCCGAACGACACGATCCGCGCGCCGCCCGCTCCAGCCTTGCCCGCCAGATGGTCGAACCAGGGATTGTCGCGATTGAGGATCGCCGTGCCGCCGGCTTCCAGGCCCTCGAATATCTCCGCCTTGGCGTCGGCGATCCCCTCGACGCTGTCGAAATATTCCGCGTGGACCTTTTCCACATTGGTAATGACGGCGATATCCGGGCGCACCATACGGGTCAGCGGGCGGATTTCTCCTGAGTGGTTCATGCCGATCTCGAAAACCGCGAATTTCGCGTCTTCCGGCATCCGCGCGAGCGTCAGCGGCACACCCCAATGATTGTTGAACGAGCCGACGGGGGTATGGGTCAAACCAGCCGAAGACAGCGCCGTCCTCAGCATCTCCTTGGTGCTCGTCTTGCCGACCGAACCGGTCACCGCGACGATCCCGGCCGTGCTGCGGGCGCGGCTTGCCAAGCCGAGCCTCACGAGGCCGTCCAGCGGGTCATCGTCGAGAACGAGGAAGGGGCCGTCGCCGCCCAGGCGGCCGCGTTTGCTTGCAGAGACGACCGCCACCGCTGCGCCCGCCTCCACGGCGCGCACCGCAAAATCGTGACCGTCCATCCGCTCACCGGTGATGGCGAAGAAGGCTTCGCCCGGCGCAATGGTCCGTGTGTCGATGGAAATCCCGGCGATGTCCGCCGGCGGCGCCCCTTCAAAATTGCCGCCGACTGCCTGGCGGAAGGGCTCGAATGTCCAGAGCGCACCCATCAGCCGGCCTCCAGGTCGGCCAGCGCCTGACGGGCTTCGTTCTGGTCGGAGAACGGGATCACGGTATCGCCGACGATCTGTCCGGTCTCGTGCCCCTTGCCCGCGATCAGCAGAACATCGCCGGTGGTCAGCCCCGCAACGGCCGTGCGGATCGCGTCCCTTCGGTCGCCGATCTCTTCCGCACCCGGCGCCGCCGAAATGATCGCGCGGCGGATCTCGGCCGGATCCTCGCTGCGTGGATTGTCGTCCGTGACGATCACGCGATCGGCGTTGAGGAACGCCGCTTCGCCCATCAGCGGTCGCTTTCCGGCATCCCTGTCGCCACCGGCCCCGAAGACGACGACCAGCCGGTTCTCCGTATGCGCTCTCAGGGCCTGCAAGGCGGTCGAAAGCGCCCCGGGCTTGTGGGAATAATCGACGAAGACCGGTGCGCCTGAAGGATGCGTGCCGACCCGCTCAAGCCGGCCCGGCGCGCCCTTCAGGTCACCCAGCGTGGCAAGCGCCGCGTCCGCCGAAACACCGGTCGCCATTGCGAGTGCCGCCGCCACCAGCGCGTTGGAAATCTGGAACGCACCGACCAGTGGCAACGCCACATAATGGTCTTGGCCTTCCGCGGTGACGATCATCCGAACGCCATCGGCAACCCGTGTCACGGATTTCAGGTTTAGCCCCTCGCCGGCCCGCCCAACGCTGATGACAGCAAGGCCGCGCCGGACGGCGATATTGGTGACGGCTGCGGAGATCCGCTCGTCGGCATCGTAGACCACCGTTGCATCGTCGCCGATCAGTTCGCTGAACAGCCTCAACTTGGCGGCCAGATATTCCTCCAGGCTGGCATGATAATCGAGATGGTCGCGGGACAGGTTGGTGAAGGCCGCGGCCCGGAAATGGACGCCGTCAAGGCGGTTCTGGTCGAGCCCGTGGCTCGACGCCTCCAGCGCAAGATGTGTGACGCCATGATCGGCGAGATCGGCGAGTCCGGCATGAAGGCTCACCTGGTCGGGTGTCGTCAGTTCGCCCTTGGTCGCACCGCCGGGCCCGACGAGCCCGATGGTACCGAGGCTCGCGGCACGATAGCCGGCCGCCTCCCAGATCTGGCGCGTGAAGACGGTGACGGACGTCTTGCCGCTTGTTCCGGTCACAGCGACCACGTTTTCCGGCTGGCGGCCGTAGAAACGGGCGGCGGCGATGGCCAGGGTCCGTCGCGGATTGGCGGACCGGATCACCGGCACGGTCAAATGGTCGAGCGATGCATCGGTTGCCGCAAGCACCGCGACGGCACCCGATTCGACCGCCTGAGCAGCGAAGACCGCCCCGTCGACGCGGGTTCCCGGCAGCGCCGCGAACAACATTCCCGGCTGAACGGCGCGGCTGTCCGCCGTCAGTCCGAAAACCGGCAGGTCGCCGGCGTCAGCAGGCAGTTCGGATTCGTCGGAAAGCAGCTCGGCCAGGCGCCGTGTCATTCATTCATTTCCGGGCCGGCTGCGCCGGTCTTTACTGTATGGCGGCCATCGCGGTAGCCGTCATGGCGTTGTCTGGTTCATCGAGCCGGGGCTGTATGCCCAGCATCGGAGCGATACGCCGGACGATGCCCGCAACCGTCGGAGCGGCGTTCCGTCCGGCAGTCGCCGAAATCCCGGGTTTCTCGGGATTCGGCTCGTCCAATAGCACAAGCACAAGATAGCGGGGATCGTCCATAGGAAATGCCGACAGGAACACGTTGCGCCGCTTGCTGGAGGAATAGCGTCCGTTGACGACTTTCTCCGCGGTGCCGGTCTTGCCGCCGACGAAATATCCCGGAACGTCGGCGCTGCGCCCGGAGCCTTTCTGCACGTTGAGACGCATCAGCGAGCGCATCGCGTCACTGGTTTCCGTCTTCACGACCCGATGAGCCAGTTCGGCCGCCTGGCGTTCCGTGCGAGGCATGAACGTGGGCGGAATATAGTATCCGCCGTTGACCAAAGCAGCGGCCGCGACCGCAGTCTGCAACGGTGAAACCGAAATGCCGTGTCCGAACGAAATGGTCATCGACGACAGCGTCGACCATTTCTGCGGCGGGATCGGGGCGCCGGCTTCGGGCAGTTCCGTCTTCAGCGTCGACAGCAGCCCCATCTTTTCCAGGAATGCCTTCTGCCCGTCGATGCCGACCGTCATCGCCATCCGCGCGGTTCCGATGTTCGACGAATAGATGAAGATCTCCGGCACGGTGAGCCAGCGGCCCTTGCCGTGGAAATCGTTGATCGTGAATGACGAGACCCTGAGCGGCTTCGTTGCGTCGAAGCTGTCCGTCAGGTTCACAAGCCCGCTGTCGAGCGCCATTGCGGTCGTGAACATCTTGAAGGTGGAGCCCATTTCGTAGACACCGACCGAGGCGCGGTTGAGCCTGTTCTTGTCGAGCGAAGTCGCCGGCTCGTTCGGGTCGTAGTCCGGCAGCGAGCTCATACCGAGCACCTCGCCGGTCCGCACGTCCATGACGACGCCGACGCCCGCGATCGCCGTGTAGCGCTCGATCGCGCGTGCCAGCTCGTCGCGTAGCGCGTGCTGAACCCGCAGATCGACCGACAGCCGCACCGGTTCAAGGCCCCGCTCCAGCGCAAAACCCGCTTCGTGCAGGTCGGCCAGTCCGAGCCCGTCGATGAAATTCTCGATGCCGGCGATCCCCTCATTGTCGACATTGACGTGGCCGACGATATGGGAAGCCGTCGGCCCGCCTGGATAGAAGCGCCTGTTCTCGCTCAGGAACCCGACCCCCGGAATGCCGAGATTGTGGATGGCAGCGCGCTTGCGCGGCGTGATCTCACGCTTCAGCCAGATGAACCCGGCGTCGGAAGCCAGCTGCCGCCGCGTCTTCACGGGATCGAGATCGGGCAGGACGGACATCAGCTTTTCCGCCGCCTCGTCGGGATCGATGATGCGTCTCGGTTCGGCGTAGAGCGATGCCGTCTTGATGTCGGTGGCCAGGATTTCGCCGTTTCGGTCGACGATATCAGGCCGCGCCGCAGCGACGGAATCGGCCGGCTTCATGTGTGAAATGTTTCGCGCTTCCGCCTCGAACCCGAGCGTTACCAGTCGCGCGGCCAGAATGCCGTAAAGCAGCGCAAAGCCCGCCATCGCGAACGCAACGCGGCGGCGGCCATGTGCGTCGAGCGAACTGCGTCGGCCGGGCCGGCCGACCCGGGCAGGCTGTACGTGATGCCAACCGGACATTGTAGGCTGTAATGTCATTGCCTGCTCCCGTTTACGCTCCGGCCTTCGGCCGGCAAAGTGGAACTCTCGGCCGAAACGAGGCCGACCGGACGTGCCGGTATCGTGTCGAGGTGGGTCACCTGGGCCGGGTCTAGCGGCACGAGTTGCAGCCGGTCGCGGTGGCGTTCGACCAGCGCCTGGATCCGGGACGGCTGGATCAGAAAGCTCCACTCCGCCTTCAGGAGCGAGATGGCCTCCTTTTCCTTGTCGACCTTGTGCTGCATGTCGGCGACGCGCTCGGAAACGGCCTCTGCCCGGTACTTGATCTGAAACACCGTCAGCGCCGCCACGGCGGCAACCACGACGGAACCAATCTGCAACCAACGGATCATGCGTAAGCCTCCGGGCCGGGAACATTGTTGAGGTGCGGCACGCCGACAGCCGCAGGATCGATGGCGCGCGACGGCGCGTCGGTCCGCACCGCCGCCCTCAGTCGGGCCGAGCGGGCACGCGGATTGATGGCGATTTCTTCGTCACCGGGTTCGACCGGCCGGCGCGTCTGGAGATTGAATGTCGGAGGCGCACTGCGGGCCTCCGGCGCGTGCCTGGACCCCGCGGACACGCTGGAGCGCTCCTGCAGGAAGCGCTTGACGATCCTGTCCTCCAACGAATGAAAGGCGACGACGACCAGTCGGCCGCCCTCCTTCAGAACCTGTTCGGCCGCGTGGAGGCCAAGCGCCAGTTCCTCCAGTTCGCGGTTGACGAAGATCCGGAGCGCCTGGAAGGTGCGCGTCGCCGGATGGATACGCGCGGCACCGCGTCCGCCGACCGCCTGGGCCACGATATCGGCCAGTTGGCCTGTCGCCCTGATCGGCTCCTGCTGGCGCGCCCTGTCGATGGCACGGGCGATCCGGCCGGCCTTGCGCTCCTCGCCGAGCACGCCGATGATCACGGTCAGCTCGCGCACGCTTGCCTTGTTCACCACGTCGCCGGCGTTGGCGCCCTCGCCGCTCATTCGCATGTCGAGCGGACCGTCAAGCCGGAACGAGAAACCGCGTTCGGCCTCGTCGAGCTGCATCGACGAGACACCGACATCGAGCACCACGCCGTCGACCAGCGAGAAGCCTGCGGCCTCCGCCAGGTCGTCCAGCGCGGAGAAGCGCCCTTCGACGATGTGGAACCGCGGGTTGGATTTTCCGAGCTGGCGCCCCGTGGCGATCGCTGCCGGGTCCCGGTCGATCGCCAGCACGCTGGCGCCGGCGTCCAGGATCGCGCGGGAATATCCGCCGGCGCCGAAGGTCCCGTCGATGACGCGGTCGCCCTCGCTGACATCGAGATAGCGCAGCACTTCCGACAGGAGCACCGGAAAATGCGGAGGCCTATCCGCCTGGTCGAAATTTCGCCCGTTGCTGGTCACTGGCCGTTTCCTCCCGATGACGGGGCAGCGCGGCGGGACCCCAGTGCGCGGGTCACTTCCTTCAGGCGTGCGCGGGCATCCTTCTGGCGCGAGGCGAACTGCTCCGGCGCCCAGATCTGGAACTTGAACCCCTGGCCGACGAAGACGACGCTGTCGGTGATGCCGGCATCCTCGCGCAGATCGTCGGGCAGCGTAATGCGACCGTCCTTGTCGATCTTCAAGACGCGGCTGGCGCCGTAGAAGGCTGTGGAGAGAATTTCGTAGTCTTCGGAAAAGGTCTCGAAGACCGACAGGCGCTCGTCGATGGCCTGCTTGAGCCGAGCGCCGCCGGCATCGATGGCCGGCTGGTCGAGTGCGGGATAGCAATAGACGCCGTCGAACCCTTCCCGCGTCAGTGCCGCCCGGAACGAAGCAGGCACCGAGACACGGCCCTTCTGGTCGAGCCTGTTGGTAAAGGTTGCGACAAATCCGTCCATTTCGCCCCACGCAAGACCACAGCGAGGTCCCTCCCCCGAGAGATTGCTGCCGGCCCGCTCCGCCCGCGACGCCGATACGCAATACATTTTCGAAGCGGGACAACATGGGATACCATGGGATTACATGGATTTCAACGGACTCGCATGGGATTTTATTGGTCAAACATGGGTTTTGACCGGATTCCGGGTGGATTTCAGTGGGCGATCCCGCGACCGGGCCCGGCACGCCGACGGCAAACGGCCGTTCGGTCGGCGGGGCGGTTTTCATCGGGCGCTGAAACTTCTATCAATGACGCCGGAACGACAGGCCTGTCCCGAACGATGAGCATCTGGGCGCGAATTGGCGAATTGATTTCCGACGGCGCCGGCGCCGTCGGCACCGCGCTGGCCGGCATCCGCGACGCTGTGAGCCGCATCACCAACACAGAAGCGCGCCGCCAGATCGCCTTCACGATTTCCATGATCGCGCTGTCCGCCAAGATGGCCAAGGCCGACGGAATCGTGACGCAGGTCGAGGTCGAGGCATTCCAGCAGATCTTCGCCATCCCCGCCGGCGAGGAGCGCAACGTCGCGCGGATCTATAATCTGGCGAAGAGCGACATTGCCGGCTTCGAGGCCTATGCGGGACAGGTCGCGCGCCTTTTCCCCGACGACCGGGTGCTGCTGGAGGACATCCTCGACGGGCTCTTCCATATCGCCAAGGCGGACGGCGTGATCCACGAGCGCGAATTGAGCTATCTCGAACGCGTCTCGGAAATCTTCGGATTTTCCGAGGACGAGTTCTCCAGGATCAGCGCGCGCCACGCCATCGTCTCCGGCGGCGGCGACCCCTATCTCGTGCTCGGCGCCGACCGCGACTGGGATTTCGAGACGCTGAAAAAGCACTATCGCAGGCTTGTCGCCGAGAACCATCCCGACCGGCTGATGGCGCGCGGCGTGCCGGAGGAGTTCGTCCGGATCGCCACGGAGCGCGTCGCGGCAATCAACGCCGCCTGGGAGCAGGTCGAGCGCATGCGGGGCGGCCGGTGAGCGACATCGGCGATTTGCAGGTCGCAGACTGCC
>DATHRP010000757.1:0-4313 GCA_035465195.1 Afifellaceae bacterium
TGAGTGGATCGACGGATCGTTCTACCGGGTCTTCGTCGGCGTCGTACTGCTGGCCGCCGTCTTCGCCAACGAGAGGATCCGCAAGCGGATTACCGGGGGGATCTGAGTCATGGCGGAAGTCAGGTCGGCAGAGCCGCTCATCCGGGTCGAGAACGTCACCAAGAAGTTCGGGCCGTTCACGGCGCTGAACGGCGTCAGCCTCGACGTCTACCCGGGCGAGGTGCACGCGCTTCTCGGCGACAACGGCGCGGGCAAGTCGACGCTGATCAAGATCCTGTCCGGCGTGCACAGACCGACTTCGGGCCGGATCCTGTTGGACGGCGCACCGGTCGACATCAAATCCCCTCGCGACGCGTCGGCGGCCGGAATCGGGACGGTCTATCAGGATCTCGCGCTCAACCCGCTGATGTCGGTATCACGGAACTTCTTCATGGGACGCGAACTGACCACGGGGCCGGGGGCCTTCGGCCTGCTGCGCATGGACGAGATGGACCGCATCACCCACGACGAGATGATCAAGATCGGTATCGACATATCCGATCCGACCCAGGCGGTCGGCACGATGTCAGGCGGCCAGCGGCAGACGCTGGCGATTGCCCGGGCGATCCATTTCGGCGCCCGGGTGCTGATCCTCGACGAGCCGACGTCGGCGCTCGGTCAGAAGCAGCAGATGGAAGTGTTGAGGACGATCAAGCGCGTCCGCAACCGCGGCGACATCGCCATCATCTTCATCACGCACAACGAGATCCATTCCAAGCTGATCGCCGACCGGTTCACCTTCCTCAGCCTCGGCGAGGTGATCGGTGCCGGCACCAAGGAAGACCTGGCAGGCGACGACATAAGGCGGCTGATGGCCGGCGGCGCGGAGATTGCCGACCTCGAGGAACTGCTCCAGGAGGCCTGAACCCGGACGGTCCGGCAATCAGTGTGAGACGCTCATGATCTCGGGCACCACGAAAATCATCGCGCATCTCGGCGTGCCGACGGAGAGTTTCAGGGCGCCGATGATCTACAATCCCTATTTCGAGGATCGGGGAATCGACGCCGTCGTGGTGCCGATGGGCTGCGAGGCGGACGACTATCCGGCCTTTCTGCGTCTGGTCTTCCGCCTGCGCAACATCGCCGGCGCACTCATCACCATGCCACACAAGGTGACAACCGCCGGTCTGCTCGATAAAGCGAGCACGACGGTCAAGGTGTGCGGAGCCTGCAATGCTGTCCGGCGCGACAACGAGGGCAGGCTGGTCGGCGACATGTTCGACGGCGAGGGGTTCGTGCGCGGCGTACAGCGCAAGGGGCGCGACGTGGAAGGGGCTTCGGCGATCATAGTCGGATCGGGCGGCGTCGGCTCGGCGATCGCCGCGTCGCTGGCGAAGGCCGGGGCTAAACGGCTTGCGCTGTTCGATACCCGCGCGGACGCCGCCGAGCGCCTTGCCGGCAGCCTGACGCGACACTATCCGCAGATCGCGATCTCGACCGGCAGCCGCGACCCGGCCGGCTTCGACGTGGTCGTCAACGCCACGCCGATCGGCATGAATGCCGACGATCCACTGCCGATGGACGTAGACAGGATCGATCCGTCAGCCCTTGTCGGCGAGGTGGTTATGAAAAGCGAAGAGACCGCCTTTCTCGCCGCGGCACGTGCCAGGGGCTGCGCCATCCAGGTGGGCACGGACATGCTGTTCGAGCAAATCCCGGCCTACCTGGAATTTTTCGGCTTTCCCTCGGCCACGCCGGACGAACTGCGCCGTCTCGCCAGGATCCGGTATTGAGCGGGCAGGTCGAGACCTAGCGCCTGAACTCGAAGCGGAAGGTGGTGCCGTCTTCTCCGCTGTCGATCTGCATCGTGCCGTCCACCTGCTGGGCCAGCGCGTCGACCAGCCGCAGCCCCATCGAACCCTCGCGCCGTTCGTCGGCCGGCATGCCCGAACCGTCATCCGATATCACCAGTTCCAGCGCGCCGTTCTCTTCCCCGAAACGGACAGAGACCGTGCCCGCGCGGTCGCCGAAGGCATGCTTGAAACTGTTCGTCGCGACCTCGTTGACGATCAGGCCGAAGGTGATCGCCCTGTCGCGGTCGATCTCGACGGATGAAATGTCGCTGACAATCCGGACATTGCCACCGCCTCCGTGCGCGACCTCTATGGTTCGGCAGAGCTCGCTCAGATAGCCGCGCATGTTGACGGTGCCAGCGCGTGTGAAATCGCGGTAGAGATGGCCATGCGCGCGTGCGAATTGCTCGACGCGGCCGAGTGCCGTCTGCAACGCGGCGCCGACCTGCTCGCTTTGCTCGTTGCGCATCTGCATGCGCAGCATCCCGGCGATCGAAGCGAAATTGTTCTTTACCCGGTGTTCGAGCTCCATCATCAGATTGTCGAGATCGGCGATCGCCTGCCGGACGGCGCGCCGGAACATCTCGGCCAGGGCGACCACGAAGAATCCGGCTGCCATGTTGACGACGACACGTGGGCCGTCCTCGGGGACGGCGAACTCGAAGCTGCCCTCGATCGGCAGCACGAAGTACCACGCGTAGATCGACGACAGGGATTGCGCGATTACTCCAGACAGCCAGCGCCCGAACAAGGTCGCTACCAGTACCGCGGGTATCGTCAGCGCGAACGGACCGGCGCCGGGTAGCCAGAAATCGGTCACGAACCGCAATCCGATCGAAACTGCTGTACAAAATACGGCAAACAGTATCTGCGCGAGGACCGGATGTATGTAGAACCGCATCCTTTCCGGAACATCGAGCTGGGTCAGTTTGGCCAAGTGTTCGATACCTGCGTGGTCGAAAATAACCGGATATCACCGGAAACCGGGGCGACTGGCGGTGGACGTAGTCTGGAGCGAACCAGTCTCAGCCGCAATATTGCCGTTTACAGGGAATTAACAGGGAAATCTGCTTTTTTTGAACCTAATCCGGCGTTTTTCCCACTGAATTCCCTCGTCATATCAGACCTTTAGATCAGAATTCCCTGTTATTACGGAACAGGGAATTTGAAACTGCCGAACAGGGAAACGAACGTCCAAGAACAGGGAAATATGAGGCCGAACAGGGTCAGGGCCCGAAACCGGAAAATGGGCTCCACGTATCTTCGATATCCATGTCCTCATCGTCCGGACTTACCTCGGCGACGACCGCTATGCGCCGTTTCCGGATCTCAGACGATAACAAATCGACCCGGTTCGTGGGGACTGGTCCAGCGCCAACTGGAAGTCATCGCCGCTTCGTAATAGTATGAAACAGCGCGAGGACGCTCTGGAACTCAATCCAATGCACGTGCCTCGATGAGCCGTCCCGCGGACCGGGAGGGCTGCCATGAGATTTATCCGTTTGATAGTTATTACGCTGACTGGATGCTTGACGTGCATTGTCGCGCCTTCCGGTATTCACGCCCAGGAAATCCTGCAGGAAGTGCTCGATCGTGGCTATGTGCGATGCGCCATCGGCAACCGCCCGGTCAGCGATACACGCATCGGCGATACCGGATATGAGGGTTTCTTTCCGGAATTCTGCCGTGTCGTGGCGCTAGCCCTGTTCAATGACCGAAATGCCGTTGAGTTGTCACCGGTGCTGATTCGTCACGGGTTGCAAAGCGTCGAAGAGCACGACGTAGACATCTATGTGTCGAACGTGACTTGGACCTACTCGAGGGACATGGTTCGTAATCTTACGCCGGCTGCGGTCCTTTATTACGATGGTCAGGGCTTCATGTCTCACAAGGGCACGGTGCGCGGGAAACTGTCCGAGCTGCAAAGCGCCAAGGTGTGCGTCTCCCGCTCGACGACCACCATCGCCAATCTCGAGGATTATATCCACTTCCATGGTTTGAGCTGGGAAGTCTTGCCGTTCGAGTCCTCAGAAGGGCGCAATGATGCATTTTTCGCCAGGAAATGTGATCTCTTGACCACCGACAGGCTCGTACTCGCATCGACACGCGCGACAGCGACTGAGGATGCCGACAATTATGTCGTGCATGACGAGATCATCTCGAAAGAACCACTCGTCGCCTATGTCAGCACCTCGGACATGAAGTGGGCGAATGTTGTGCGATGGGCCATATTCGCGACGATCGCAGCCGAAGAAAAGGGAATAGGCAGGGCGAATTACGAGGAACACCTTTCCAGCAGCGATCCTGCCGTTCGCAGGTTGCTCGGTATCGATCCGCTAGACGGCAATGAGCAGGCGGGCCTGGATCAGCACTGGGCGCGCAACATCATCGCAGGCGCCGGAAACTATGGTGAAATCTTCGATCGCTTTCTGGGGGATGATAGCGAGATCAAAGTGGGTCGGGGCCTAAACCGACTGTGGC
>DATHRP010000758.1:0-8191 GCA_035465195.1 Afifellaceae bacterium
TTCCATCCGCCCAAACGGCCCGGATATCCGGGGATTCTCGAGAACTTCCTGATTAGCAGCAGCGCCTTAGATTTCGGTAAACTTTGAGCGTTAAATTCGACTTAGCTCCGTTGCGTCACGGTAGGGAAATTACCTCTTAACTCTTTGGAATCGCTGGATTTCGGGCAAAAGAGGCCGGCCGGCCGCCGGACTGGCCGCGGCACTTACCACCGACCACATAGCGGGCAACCCTGCAGGGCCGGAATCGATAATCGGCGATTGACTGAAAAGCCCGGATTTCCGGAACTACCGGGATCAGGCAGACGCCTGCCGAGGCTCCAGGTCCTCGTCTTCGTCGGCGGCGGGTGCATGGCCTGCCCGTGTCGGCGCGCCGAACAGGAAGCCCTGGACGATGCTGCAGCCGGCGGCCTGAAGCAGGGTGACCTGCTCGTCGGTCTCCACGCCCTCCGCCGTGATGTCGACGCTGAGCGAGCGGCCGAGGCCGACGATCGATGATATGATCGCGGCGATCTGCGGGTCGTTCGACAATTGGCTGACGAAGCTGCGGTCGATCTTGATCTTGTCGAACGGAAACTGGGTCAGGTAGTTAAGGCTTGAATAACCCGTTCCGAAATCGTCCATCGCAATGCGCACGCCGAGATCCTTGATGCGCTTGAGCGTCGCCATGACATCCGGCGAATGGTTGAGGAACAGGCTTTCGGTGATCTCGATTTCCAGGCGATGGGGATCCATTCCGGTTTCGCGGATGACCCGCTCGATCATCTCGTCGACGCCGGCATAGTTGAACTGGGCGGCGGAAAAGTTGACCGCCACTGTCCCGAACTCGATCCATTCGGCCGCATCCTGGCACGCCTTGCGCAGCACCCATTCGCCGAGCGGCTTGATCAGGCCCGTCTCCTCTGCGACCGGAATGAAGTCCATCGGCGACACGATACCCTCGCCCGGGCGCTCCCATCGGATCAGCGCCTCGTATCCGCACAGGTCCCCGGTCTTCAGGTTCATCTGCGGCTGGTAGAAGACGACGAATTCGTCGTGCTGGAGGGCATGCCTGAGGTCGCGCTCCAGCTTGCTGCGCCGGCGCAGCTGCTTGTCCATCTCCGTGTCGAAGAAGCGCGCCATCTGCTTGCCTTCCGATTTTGCCTTGAACAGGGCAAGATCGGCGGCACGGAACAGCGTGTCGGCGTCTTCGGCGTTCACCGGATAGGTGGCGATGCCGACGCTGGCGGTCAGCGAGATCGGATCCGCGTGCACGTTGAACGGCTTGCCGAGCTCCTCGACGATCCGGTCGCCGAGATATTTCAGGGTCCGCGGATTGGCATCGTCGCGATAGAGAATGGCGAATTCGTCGCCGTTGATCCGCGCCAGGGTGCCGTTTCCGCCGACTAGCGGCTTCAGCCTGTTGACGGTCTCGACGATCAGGGCATCGCCGACGGCATGCCCCCAGAGATCGTTGACCGACTTGAACCGGTCGAGATCGACGGCGATGATGGCCAGCGAGGAATCGACCTGGCTGGCGTCCTTGATCGCGCGCTCGAGCTGTTCCTGGAACTGAATCCGGTCCGGCAGACCGGTCAGCGTGTCGCGACGTCCGCCGTGCATGATGTTGGTGCGCGCGGCAATTCGCTCCTGTTTCGGGCTGCGCATGGCGAGCCACGTCAGACCGCCGATAAACGGCAGCATCAGGAGTGACATCAGCCATGCGGCCTTATCGAGCGCCGTCATTGTCAGCGGCGCGGCGCCGGACTGGTCGATGGAGACCCAGGCGGCACCTTCTCCAGCGCCGTAGCGGCTGGCCGGAACCCAGAATTCGAAAACGGATGGCGTCGAGCCAAACAGGCCGGCCCGTTCCGTCGCCAGCACCCTGCCGACGGTGTCCTGCGGCGCGCCGTCCAGGGTGACGGGCGCACCGGCAGCGGTCTTCGGCACGAGTCGGTCTGCGGCGCCACCGCCGGCAGCCTCGCCGGAGCGGGTGATCACCTTTCCGGACCCGTCATAGACCGCATAGGATGCGATTCGGGACAGTCTTCCGCCGGCGCCGGGCTCCCGGCCCGCCGCAACGGTGGCGGCCACGGATTCAGCTGAAGCTAGGGCGTCGTCGTAGAGGGAACTGCGTCCGAGGTGTCGGGAAGCGGTCACCAGCACGGCGCAAAGGATCACGATCATGGCCGCCGCAAACACAGGCAGCAGATGACGACGATCCTTTGTGAAATCGCGAATCACGTTCGATGGCATTCCAAAACCCGTCACAAGACGGCCTAAACAACACCATCCAGCGTAAAATTTCTGTTATGATTCCTGTTAGAAAACGCGATTTATCACGTCCGAGCCGCATTTTTCCGGGCCGGAGCGTTACTCCGCGTTGTTCTGCGGGACCGACGTCTCCCCCTTGAGGGTTTCCAGCCGCGGCATTGAAATACTGTTGTAGCCGGCATCGACGTAGTGGATCTCGCCCGTTACCGCCGACGACAGGTCGCTCAACAAGTAGACGGCGGCCCCGCCAACATCCTCGATGGTCACGGACCGCCGGAGCGGCGCATTTTCGCGCTGGAACCCAAACATCAGCCGCGCATCGGCGATTCCAGCGCCGGCCAGCGTCCGCACCGGGCCGGCCGAGATGGCGTTGACGCGGATGCGGTCTGAGCCATAGTCGGTGGCCAGATAGCGCACGGATGCCTCCAGCGCGGCCTTGGCGACACCCATGACGTTGTAATTCGGCATGACCCGCACGGAGCCGGCATAGGTAAGCGTTAGCATCGAGCCGCCATCCTTCATGAGCGGGGCGGCGTAGCGCGCCACTTCCGTGAAGGAAAAACAGGAAATCAGCATGGTCTTGCTGAAATTGTCACGGCTCGTGTCGGCGTAACGGCCTTTCAGCTCCGACTTGTCGGAAAAGGCGATCGCGTGAACCACGAAATCGAGAGAACCCCACCGCTCGGCGATGGTGTCGAACACGGACCTCACGGAGGCCTCGTCCTCCACGTCGCACGACAGCATCAGGTCGGAGCCAAGCGAGCGCGCCAGCGGCTCGACGCGCTTTCCGAAGGCTGCGCCCTGATAGGTGAACGCAAGCTCTGCGCCGTGATCGGCGAGGGCCTTCGCGATGCCCCAGGCAATGGAGTGATCGTTGGCGACACCCATGACGAGGCCGCGCTTTCCGGTCATCAGATCAGACATCGGCGCTGGTCTCCGCTCAGGCGTCGTAGCGCTGGAAGACCAGCGTCGCGTTGGTGCCGCCGAATCCGAAGGAATTGGAGAGGACGCAGTTGAGGGTAACATCGTCGCGGCGCTCGCGGACGATCGGCATATCGGCGAATTCCGGATCGAGTTCCTCGATATGCGCGCTTTCGCAGATGAAGCCGTTATTCATCATCAGCAGCGAATAGATTGCCTCCTGCACGCCGGTGGCGCCCAGCGAGTGACCGGTCAGCGATTTCGTCGCCGCAATCGGCGGGCAATCGTCGCCGGTGCCGAAGACTTCGCGGATCGCCTCGATCTCGCGCAAATCGCCGACGGGGGTCGAAGTGGCGTGGGGATTGATGTAGTCGATCGGCTCATTGACCGTGGACAGCGCCAGCTTCATGCACCGAACCGCGCCTTCGCCGGACGGCTGGACCATGTCGTAGCCGTCGGAGGTGGCGCCGTAGCCGACGATCTCGCCGTAGATCCGGGCGCCGCGCGCCTTGGCGTGCTCCAATTCCTCAAGCACCAGCACGCCCGCGCCGCCGGCACTCACGAACCCGTCGCGGTTGGCGTCATAGGCCCGCGAGGCGTTCTGCGGCGTGGCGTTGTATTTCGTCGACATGGCGCCCATGGCGTCGAACAGATTCGAAAGCGTCCAGTCGAGTTCCTCGCCGCCGCCGGCGAAAATGATGTCCTGCTTGCCCATCTGGATCGTCTCGTAGGCATTGCCGATGCAATGGTTGGACGTGGCGCAGGCGGACGAGATGGAATAGTTGACGCCCTTGATCTCGAACGGCGTCGCGAGCGTCGCGGAGTTGGTCGAGGACATGGCCTTCGGCACGGCGAAAGGGCCGATGCGCCTGGGGCCCTTTTCGCGGGTGATGTCCGCGGCCTCGACGATCGCCCGCGTCGACGGGCCGCCGGAGCCCATGATGATGCCGGTACGCTCGTTGCTGACCTCGTTCTTCTCCAGACCCGCATCCTGGATCACCTGGGTCATGGCGATATAGTTCCAGGCGGCGCCGCGACCCATGAAGCGGATCGTCCGCCTGTCGAGATCATCGGCCGGATCGGGCGTGGGCGCACCGTGGACCTGGCAGCGGAAACCGTAGTTGGCATAATCGTCGGCGAATACGATCCCGGACCTGGCTTCGCGCAGGCTGGCCAGCACTTCCTGGCTGTTGTTCCCGATCGACGAGACTATGCCCATCCCGGTCACCACAACGCGTCTCATAGCCCACTCCTCTGTGTCATTCTTGATTCCGCCGGCCCCGAACCCGTCACTCGGTCGTGAAAAGCCCGACCTTGAGGTTCTGTGCTGTGTAGATGGTCACGCCGTCGGCCTTCAGCCAGCCGTCGCCGATACCCAGGACGAGCTTGGAGCGCATGACCCGCTTGAGATCGACGCCGTATTCAACATGCTTGATGTGGGGCTCCACCATGCCTGAGAACTTGACCTCGCCGACCGCCAGCGCCCGGCCGCGCCCGGGCGAGCCGAGCCAACCCAGGAAGAAGCCGGTCATCTGCCACAGCGCATCGAGACCGAGACAGCCCGGCATCACGGGGTCGCCCTGGAAATGGCAGGCAAAAAACCAAAGATCGGGCCGCACCTCGAGCTCGGCCCGGACGTGCCCCTTGCCGTATTCGCCCCCTTCCTCGGAAATGGCGGAAATCCTGTCGAACATCAGCATCGGCGGCAACGGCAACTGGGCGTTTCCGGCGCCGAACAGTTCGCCGCGCCCGCAGGCCAGAAGGTCTTCATATTCGTAGTGGGACTGACGTTCCGTCATTTGCTGCTTTCGGCTCTTTGGCTGTTCGTTTCGTTGACGTCGATGGCGGCAAGTCCGCAATTTGCGCGAAATAGAGGATGGCTGCAAACCATAATGACGCAGCCGGTTGTCTCAAGAGGTGGAACTCGCATATAAAGGCTGGAATTGACAGCGCAATGTCTGAATATCCGGCGGATATCGATGAGCTTTGAGAAAGCGCACGACGCAAAGCACGGCGACCACGAACATCGCGACATGGTGGCGAGATTGCGTTCGGCCGGGTTGCGGCCGACCCGCCAGCGGGTGGCGCTGGGCGAACTGCTTTTCGCACATGGCGACCGGCACCTGACGGCGGAAACGCTGCAGGAAGAAGCGCAGGCAGCCAATGTGAGGGTTTCGCTGGCCACCGTCTACAACACGCTGCACCAGTTCACCGAAGCCGGCCTGCTGCGCCAGGTTTCCGTCGACGGCGCGCGGACCTATTTCGATACCAATGTCACCGACCATCACCATTACTTCCTCGAGGAAGACAATCACCTGATCGATGTCGACGGCCAGATCCGCATCGGCGAAGTTCCGGCCCCGCCGGAGGGGATGGAAATCGCCTCCATCGAAGTGGTGGTACGCTGCCGCCGGACGCAGGACTGAACGTCCGCACACGCGCCCGCACCATCGGGCAATCCAGCTATTCCGTGATGATTTCCTGGGGATAAACGCCCCATAGCCGGTTCTGTTCGATCCAGCCGTTGAAACGGTCATCCTCGAGCCTGCACCAGTTTTCTGCACAGGATGCGACCGCCGAAATGAGGTTGGCCTGAAGATAGGCCTCGATGGACGCGCTTTCCGACGGCGAGCGGCGCAGCGCGAACTGGGCGCGGTCGTCCCATGGCGCAACGATGGCGGTACGGCGTCCGGACAGCAGGCTGCGGTGAATCCATCCCTCGCTGCCTTCCCAGTCGCGGATCTTCCGCCAGTTCTCGAATTCCTGGATGATCTCGACCGGCAGGCCCGCCCGCACGAAGACCCAGGCAATTCCGTAATCGCGGCCCGGCCCGCGCCGGACATTCACCCTGTCGGAACTCAGCGAGACGAAGCGCGGCAGCGGCAGGCCGCTCGGTCCGGTCTGGACTTCCTGTGCGGCCGCCGAAGTAGGACGGAAGTGCGGCGCTGCCGCCACCACAACCAGTAGCGCCGCAACGCCGACTGCGATTCTCGCTTTCGAATGCAAGCGTGTGTCCGTCATCAAGCCGAATTGACCTCGGTGACAGCCATTAACCTGCCCGTCTTGCCGGTTCAAGCAAGTTCGGGGGTTCGAGCGGGTTAGCGGTTTTTCTACGATCGGGGCACTTCAGGCACTTCTTGCGTTTGGCGAAGCGTTTGATAGACAATCCGGAAGGCCGGTTCAGCAGGCGCGGATAGGGAAACGTCATATGGGCAAAGCCAAGCCAGTCGTGATTGTCACGCGCAAGCTGCCGGAGCCGGTGGAAACCCGGATGCGCGAACTGTTCCAGACGGAGCTCAACCTCGACGACCGGCGAATGACGCAGGCGGAACTGGTGGAAGCGGTTAAGCGCGCCGACGTGCTGGTCCCGACTGTTACCGACCAGATCGATTCGTCGATCCTGGCGCAGGCCGGCGAATCGCTCAAGCTGATCGCCAATTTCGGCAACGGCGTCGACAATATCGCGGTAAACACGGCGACCGAGCGCGGCATCGCCGTCACCAACACGCCGAACGTCCTGACCGAGGACACCGCGGACATGACGATGGCGCTGCTGCTTGCCGTGCCGCGGCGGCTGACGGAAGGCGCCGGCGTGCTGCTCGGCGAGACGATATGGGGCGGATGGTCGCCGACATGGATGCTGGGCCACAGGATCTGGGGCAAGCGGCTCGGCATTATCGGCATGGGCCGCATCGGCACCGCCGTGGCGCGGCGTGCAAAGGCGTTCGGACTTTCGATCCACTATCACAATCGCCGTCCCGTCGATCCGGCCACGGAGGAGGAACTGGAAGCGACGTACTGGGACAGCCTCGACCAAATGCTGGCGCGCATGGACATCATTTCGGTCAACTGCCCGCACACGCCCGGCACCTATCACCTGCTCGCGCGACGCCGCCTGGAATTGCTGCGGCCGGAAGCATTTATCGTCAACACGGCGCGCGGCGAGATCATCGACGAGAAGGCGCTGATCGACGCGCTGGAGGCGGGCCGGCTCGGCGGCGCCGGCCTGGACGTGTTCGAGCACGAACCGGCGGTGGATTCGAGGCTCACGAAGCTGGCACGGTCGGGCAAGGTCGTGCTGTTGCCGCATATGGGCTCGGCGACCGTGGAAGGCCGTATCGAGATGGGCGAAAAGGTCATCATCAATATCCGCGCCTGGATGGACGGCCACAAGCCGCCCGACCGGGTGCTGCCCAGCATGCAGTGACAGCCGGAAGAGGCAACAAAAGGCGGCAAGAACCATGTCAGACTCGGACTGGAAAGACGACGAACCGATTCCGCCGTTCGGCAGACGCAAGGTCCGGCCTCCGGTGACGGACGAGGAAAAGCGCGAACGGGCGCTGGAGGATTTCCGCAAGGAGGCGCGTGAAATGCTCGAGGAAAGCCGTCAGCGCGACGAGGAGGAGAAGGCCGAGGCCAAGGCCAATGCGCGCAAGGCCAACATCTTCCGGATCGGCAAGCTGGGACAGCTTTCCAAAACGGAACTCGAGGCGGCGAAGGGCAAGCCGAAAACGTCCGATCCGGAGGAGGACGACTAGGCTTTCCGCCTATAACGGATCGTCTCGAAGGACTGTCCGAGCCCGTCATAGAGCAGAAGCCGGCCGACAAGCGGCTCGCCGATGCCTGCGATCAGCTTCAGCACTTCCATGGCCTGGATGGAGCCGATGACGCCGGTCAGCGCGCCGAGGATTCCGGCCTCTGCGCAGGAGGGCACGAGGCCGTCGGGCGGCGCGTCGGGAAAAAGGTCACGGTAGGACGGGTTGTCTCCTTCGAATGGCTTGAGCGTGGTGACCGACCCGTCGAACCGGCCGACGGCCGCGGTGACCAGCGGTTTTTGCAATGCCGCGCACCGGTCGGCGACGAGAAAGCGCGTCGCGAAATTGTCCGAACCGTCGGCGACGATGTCGTAGGCGCCGATCAGTTCGTCGGCATTGGCTTCGGTCATCCGGGCGTGATGGGTCTCAACGCGGACATGCGGATTGATGCGGCCCAGCGTCGTCCTCGCGCTGTCGACCTTGCG
>DATHRP010000759.1:0-2488 GCA_035465195.1 Afifellaceae bacterium
CGTGGATCGAGAGCGCCGGCTACGTCTGGGCCAACAAGGGGCCGGAGGACACGATGAAGGCCGTAGAGGGTGCGAAGGCGGTCTATGTCGGCATCGCGCCGCTGATCAAGCAGGAATAGGCGCTTCCGTACGGCGGATCTGAACCACCGGGCCGGCGCGATGGGCGCCGGCTCAGGCGATGATATGTCCGCTGAAATCGCCGATCGCATCCCGCAGGATGGTTGCGAAGTCGGTGACGATCTCCGACTTGCGGCTGTGGATCGGGTAGAGCAGGCCGTACTCGTATTCCACGCAGGGCTCGAACCGGCGCACCAGGATGCCGTGCTGCGCGAAGCGCTGGGCGGTGAACGGGTCGATCACGCCGATCCCGAGACCCGCCTGGACCAGCAGGCAGAGCGCCGACGAGGTCTGGGTGTCGACCGCAAGCTCGCGGTTCACCTCTAGGTCGGCGAAGATCTTGTCGAGCCGCGCCCGCGCGATGGTTTCCGGCAGCAGCGAAATGAACGGCATGCCGCCTAGGTCGCGGGCGTGGATGGTCTCCTTGCGGCCGAGCTCATGGTCGGCCGGCAGCACGCAGACGCCGCGAACGCGCACCAGCGGCTCGCGCTTGTGGGCGGGATAGTCGACCGGCAGCAGCGATACCGCCACGTCGAAGCTCTGGGCATCGATCCAGTCGCGGGCCTCCCATCGCGTCGTGATGCGCAGGGAGACCGATGTTTGCGGATAGCGTTCCTTAAAGATGGCCAGCGTCTGCGGCATCACGCCGAACGTGACTGCGGCCGAAGCGGCGATGCGCAGCGGTTTGGCTTTCAGACGTTCGGAGTTGCGGATTGTCCGGTCGAGTCTGTCCAGGTGGCTCAGCGCGTCCTCGGCCTCCTGCAGCAGCGCATGAGCCTCCGGCTTGGGCAGCAGGCGGCCTTGCACCCGGTCGAAAAGCTGAATGCCGACCTCGTACTCCAGGTCTTGGATCAGCCGGCTGACGGCCGGCTGTGACACGTTCATCAACTCGGCCGCCTGTTTGGTTGTGCCGCAGATCATGACACCGCGGAACGCTTCCAGCTGCCGGAGCTTGATACGCCAGCGCATGCCCGATCCTCCCGGCGCGGAGCATAACCAAATCACATAGACGAAGCCAATCTTTTGATTTGACCGCATACGGTCCGGGTCGGACAATCCTCGGCAATCCACCGATAAGACATGCGGAAAACCGCATTTTTGCCTAGGGAACGATGCAGCGAGTAATCGTCATGGATGAAGCGGATAACGTCGCCACGGCGATCGACGACCTTCATCCGGGCGAGACCGTCGCCCTGCCGGAACCCGGCAACGGGCAAGTCGAAATCACGGAGCAGGTCCCGTTCGGCCACAAGGTCGCGCTCGCCACTCTGGCGGCGGGATCTCCGGTGATCAAGTATGGCGAGATCGTCGGCACGGTCACTGCGGCGATCCCATCGGGCGGCCATGTCCATGTCCACAATGTAACGAGCAACCGGGGCAACGCTCGGGAGCGACTCGCCGAATGAGCGCGGCAGGCTTCACCGGATATGTCCGACCGGACGGCGGGATTGGCATCCGTAATCTCGTCGGGATTGTCTCGGTGATGGATGTGGTCAATCCGATCGCCCGGCGGCTGGAGACGAGCATGCCGGGCGCCGTCGCGATCACCTGTAACGGCTACGGCCGCACTTTCGGACCCGACCGCGAGCAGCAACGGCGCACGCTCGCCAATCTGGCGACAAACCCGAACGTCGCCTCGGCGGTCGTGCTGTCTATGGAAGACAGCTACGCTGAGGATGTCGCCGGCCGCATCGCGGCAACCGGCAGGCCGGTCCGCGTCATGTCCGTCTTCGGGTCCGGCGGCACCGCGAAGCTTGCCGAACGGGCGCGCGCGGCCTGCGAGGACCTGCTGGCCGAAGCCACACGGGTCGAGCGCAGGGAGGCCGGCCTCGGCGACCTTGTCTTGGGTGTCGAATGCGGCTCGACCGATACCACCTCAGGCATAACGTCGAACCCGGCCGTCGGTGTCGTTTCCGACATGGTCGTCGAAAACGGCGGCACCGTGCTCCTGAGCGAGACGGCCGAATTCACCGGAGCCGAGCATATACTTGCCCGCCGGGCTCGCGACGAGACCGTGGCGCAGCAGATACTGGACGCGGTTCAGAACCGCCTGGAACTGGCGCTCAGCATGGGCATCGATATCACCAAGCACAATCCCGGCGCCGACAATATCGCCGGGGGCCTGACGACTCTGGAAGAGAAGTCGCTGGGGGCGATCAAGAAGGGCGGATCGGGCACCATCCGAGAAGTGCTCCAGTATGCCTTCAAGCCGACGCGCAAGGGCCTCGTCATCATCGACGCACCGTCGCCGGGCGTGGAGAACACGACTGGGCTCGGCGCCAGCGGCGCCAACGTGATCTGCTTCACCACCGGCTGGGGCCATCCGATCGGCAACCCGGTGGCGCCTACGATCAAGATCTGCGGCAATCCG
>DATHRP010000760.1:0-10078 GCA_035465195.1 Afifellaceae bacterium
TTTGCCTTGAGGTGCGGACGATCTTGTTGATCGTCTCGATCATGTGCACCGGGATGCGGATGGTGCGGGCCTGGTCGGCGATCGAGCGGGTGATCGCCTGGCGGATCCACCAGGTGGCGTAGGTCGAGAACTTGTAGCCGCGGCGGTACTCGAACTTGTCGACCGCCTTCATCAGGCCGATATTGCCTTCCTGGATCAGGTCGAGGAACTGCAGGCCGCGGTTGGTGTATTTCTTGGCGATCGAGATCACCAGCCGGAGGTTGGCCTCGACCATCTCCTTCTTGGCCTGGCGCGCTTCGCGCTCGCCCTTCTGCACCTTGTTGACGATGTCGCGGAATTCCTTGATCTGCAGGCCGGTCTCGGCCGCCAGATTGTGAATCTCGTCGCGGATCTCCTTGATCGACGCCTTCTCGTTGGCGATGAAATCCTTCCAGCCCGGCGTCGTCAGCCGCTGCACGCGGCGGACCCAGTGCGGGTCAACCTCGTGGCCGCGATAGTGCGACAGGAACTCCATCCGGTCGACCCCGTAGCTCTCGCCGAGCCGCATCAGCCGCGCATCGTAGGAAATCAGCCGCTTGTTGATGTCGTAGAGCTGCTCGACCAGCGCCTCGATGCGGGCATTGTTGAGCGACAGCGACTTGACGTCGGCGATGATGTCCTCGCGCAGCTTCTTGTAGCGCCGCTCCTGCGACGGCGAGAGGGTGCGCGCCTGCATGCCGCCGTCGACAAGCTGGTCGTGCAGCCGGCGCAGCTTCTTGTAGTTGCCGGCAATGTTGTCGAACGTCTCGACGATCTTCGGCTTGATCTCCGCTTCCATCGCGGCCAGCGACAGCGCGTTCTCGAACTCGTCGTCGTCCTCGTCGTCGTCGCCCTCGCCTTCGCCCTCGGTCTGGTCCTCGCCGTCCTCGTCGTCGCTCGGCTTCTTCGCGGTCTCTGCCGCGGGCTTGGCTTCGGCAGCATTCTCCGGCGGCGTCGGCAGAGCTTCCGGAGCCTTGGCGTCCGGTCCGGCATAGGTCGCCTCGAGATCGACGATGTCGCGCAGCAGGACGTTGCCCTCGCCCAGTTCGTCGCGCCAGATGATGATCGCCTGGAAGGTCAGCGGGCTTTCGCAAAGGCCCGCGATCATCGCCTCGCGCCCTGCCTCGATCCGCTTGGCTATGGCGATCTCGCCCTCGCGCGACAGCAGTTCGACGGTGCCCATCTCGCGCAGGTACATCCGCACCGGGTCGTCGGTGCGATCCGACGAATCACGCTTCGTCGTCTTCTTGGCGACGGCCGTCGATCCGGCTTCGACGAGATCGCGGCTGTCGCTGCCGTCACTCTCGTCGTCCTCCTCGTCCGCTTCCTCCGCCTCGTCGGATTCCACGACGTTGATGCCGATATCGCTCAGCATCGACATCGTGTCCTCGATCTGCTCGGAGGTCACCTCTTCGGACGGAAGCACCGAATTCAGCTGATCGACAGTGACATAGCCACGCTTCTTCGCTTCCTTGATCATCCGCTTGACGGCGGAATTGTTCAGGTCGAGAAGCGGCTTGTCCGGAGCGTTCTGAGTCTCCGCAGCGTCGGTCTTGGCTTCGGTAGCGTTCTGCGTACTTGCTGTCATATTGCTCTCCGCGCCCGCGCCATGGCGGAACGGCGATGATCGTAGAAATTCTTCCCGGCGGACATTCTAGCCGGCCCTCGTTAACCGGAGCCTAACCATAATATCATTCTGGCAAATGTGCCCATGCCCAACCAATGTTCACCAATGTATGTCGGGCAGCGAAACTTGCAATATCTAGTGCCGCTGCTCCTTGAACGGATGGACGATCGAAACCGCCTCAGCCGCGTCGTTCCGGTCGGCCAGGAACCGCCGCTGCTCCTGTTCCTGAATGTCGCGCAGCCGCGCCAGGTTCCGCTCGTCATCCTCCGTGCCGAGCGCATCGGCGGCGGCTTGCCGGTCGCTTGATAGCGAAGCTGTCGCAAAACGCAAGTGCGCGGCGTCTTCCCAGACCGCGGCCGCGCGCTCCGCGTCGCCGCCGGGACCGATATCGGCAAGACCCGAAGCCCGCAGTTTATCCAGCACCATGCCGAGCGGGCGGCCCTGCCCGGCCCGTTCCAGGGCGCCCCGCAGCGCCGCAAAATCGACGTCCGGTTCATCGGCCAGCACCAGCGCCATCGTCTCCGTCAGCCTGACGAGATCGGGATGAATGACCGCCGTCTCCGCAAGGCGCTCCAGCCGTTCCTGCGCGATCTCGGGATGGCAGACGAGGCAGCCGACGAGGATCGCGTCGGCAAGACCCGGTTCCCCGCCATGGCGCCGCACCAGACGGTTCGAAAGCAGGCTTTCCGACGGCGTCGCCTGCCTGGCGATACGCGGCGCCCCGCTGCCCGCCCGTCCGCGTCGTGCCACCGGCTGCCCGAAAACGGAGTCGATACGTTCGCGCAGGGCGGTTTCGTAATGGCGGCGAACGGAGGCGTTGCCGATCGTAGCGACGGCCTGGCGCAGGTCCGATTCCATTCCGGCCCGTCGTTCCGGCGTGTCGGCGCTCTGTCCGTCCGTCTCGCGCGCCCACAGCATGTCGAACAGGCTGCGCGCCCCGGCAATGACCTCGCCGAACGCCGCCTTGCCCTCGTTGCGAATCACTTCGTCGGGGTCGGCGCCCGCAGGCAGCAGCGCGAAATTCAGGCTCTTGCCCGGCTTCAGTTCCGGCAATGCCAGGTCGACGGCCCGAAAGGCAGCCTTCAGACCCGCGGCGTCGCCGTCGAAGCACAGGACCGGCTCGTCGCTCATCTGCCAGAGAAGACGGAGCTGGTCTTCCGTCAGGGCCGTGCCGAGCGGCGCGACGCAGGCCTCGAAACCAGCGACCACGCACGAGATCGCATCGGTATAACCTTCCACCGCGATCACCGGCCCGCCCTTGCGCGCCGCCGCCCGCGCCGCCTGGCCGTTGTAGAGGACCCTGCCCTTGTGGAAGAGCGGCGTGTCCGGCGAGTTCAGATACTTTGCCGGCACGTCGGCCGATAGCGCCCGGCCGCCGAAGGCGATAACCTTGCCGCGCAGATCGGTGATCGGAAAGATCACCCGGTCGCGGAACCGGTCATAGGAGACCGGTATGTCGTCGCCAGCGATCAGCAGGCCGGCCTCGACCATCTGGGTCTGGTCGATCTTGCGCTCCGCCAGGAAGCCCTTCAGCGCGTTGCGGCTATCGGGCGCATAGCCGATCCGGAACCGTTTCTGCACCTCCGGCGAAAGTCCCCGCCCGCGCAGATAGGCGCGCGCCTCCGCGCCGCCGGCCTCATGCAATTGCGCTTCGAAGAACCGTGCGGCTGATTCCATGACATCGTAGAGCGATGCCCGTTCCGCCTCGCGCTTTTCGGCTTCCGGATCGCGTTCCGGCAACGGCAGCCCGGCTTCCGCGGCCAACCGCTCGACCGCTTCCGGGAAACTCAAGCCATCCAGCTCGACAAGAAACCTGAAGTGATCGCCCGATACGCCGCAGCCGAAGCAATGGTACATGCCGCGGCGGTTGTCGGCGTGGAACGACGGCGTCTTCTCGCCGTGAAACGGGCAGCACGCCCAGTAGTCGCCGCGCTGCGGCTGCGATTTGCGCTTGTCCCACGAGACCCGCGTGCCGACAACGTCGGAGATCGGTATCCGGCTTCGGATCTCGTCAAGAAAATGGGTCGGAAAGCGCATGCCGAATCACTAGCGCGAATCGGCTCCGATCGACAGCCAATTCCGCTGTTGGCCACAGCCCGGCTTGCGGGCTGTGGACGAAATGACGAATGCCTAGCGCAGCATGTCCTTGACGACGGAACTCGCCTTGCCGAAATCCATCTGGCCGGCGTAGCGCGCCTTCAGTTCGCCCATGCACTTGCCCATATCGCGCAGGCCCTGCGCGCCGGTCTCCGCAACCACCTCACGGCAGCAAGCCTCGATGTCCTCGTCGTCCATCTGCGCCGGCAGGAACTCCGAGATCACCTCGATTTCCTTGCGCTCCTGTTCGGCCATTTCGAGCCGGCCGTTCTCCTCGTAGACCTTGGCCGATTCCTCGCGCTGGCGGATCATCTTGGCCAACACGGCCAGAATCTCGTCGTTGGAAATGCCGTCCCGCCCCTTCGAACGCTCGTCGATGTCCCGGTCGGTAATCGCCGCATTGATCAGCCGCAGGGTGGCCATGCGCACCTTGTCGCGGCTTTTCATCGCCTGTTTCAGAGCTTCGTCGATCGCTTTACGCATCATGTCCTCGCAGGGCGCGGTCGGTATCGCATCCGGCGCGCCGGGTCTTCTTGACCCTCTAGTAATATCATCTGGGAATTCAGCCTCAACCGGCAATCCGCTCATTGACGCCTGCCGGCGGGCTTACTAGTTAACGGTCGCAGCCGCTTCCGCGGTGCCGAATTCGCCCTGCCATATAAGATTATGCCAATTCCGGGGCAAGGGCCGACCGCAATTCGTGATCAGGATAGACGATGACCCAATCCGCCTGGAGCGAGCCGAAGATGACGGCCTGCCTAGTCCTTGCCGACGGAACCGTGATCGAGGGTAAGGGAATCGGCGCAACCGGCGATGCTGTCGGCGAAATCTGCTTCAACACGGCGATCACCGGCTACGAGGAAATCCTCACCGATCCCTCCTATGCCGGCCAGATCGTCACTTTCACCTTCCCGCATATCGGCAATGTCGGCACCAACGAGGAAGACATCGAGACGGTCGACATGGCGCAGACCTTCGGCGCCTGCGGCTGCATCCTCAAGGCCGATATCACCGATCCGGCGAACTGGCGTTCCACCCGCCATCTCGATGCCTGGCTGAAGTCACGCAACATTATCGGCATCTGCGGCGTCGACACGCGTGCGTTGACCAACCTGATTCGCGAAAACGGCATGCCGAACGCCGTCATCGCTCACGACCCCGAAGGCCGCTTCGACACCGATGCGCTGCACAGGCGCGCCGCGGAATGGCCGGGGCTGGAGG
The DNA here is from genome assembly GCA_035465195.1 of Afifellaceae bacterium. Lineage (GTDB taxonomy): Bacteria > Pseudomonadota > Alphaproteobacteria > Rhizobiales > Afifellaceae > CAMYKZ01. Next base: position 4,964 of record DATHRP010000760.1, read on the forward strand.
GTGCCGATCTCGCGGTGACCGTGACGCCCGGCCAGAGCTACGGCTGGACCCAGACACCCTGGCATCTGGGCAGCGGCTACGGCGAACAGGGCGAAACGAAGTTCCACGTCGTCGCCATCGACTTCGGCATGAAGCGCAACATCCTGCGATTGCTGGCCGACCGCGGCTGCCGTATCACGGTGCTTCCGGCCTCGGCCACCGGCGAGGATATACTCGGCTACAAGCCGGACGGCCTGTTCCTCTCCAACGGCCCGGGCGATCCGGCCGCGACCGGCGAATATGCGGTACAGGCCATCCGCGAAGTCATCGCGGCCGGCGTACCGGTCTTCGGCATCTGCCTCGGCCACCAGATCCTCGGCCTGGCGCTTGGCGGCAAGACGCGGAAGATGCACCAGGGCCATCATGGCGCCAATCACCCGGTGATGGACTACACGACGGGCAAGGTGGAGATCACTTCGATGAACCACGGCTTCGCCGTCGACACCGACAGCCTGCCGGACAATATCGAGCAGACGCACGTTTCACTATTCGACGGCTCGAACTGCGGACTGCGCGTCAAGGACGCGCCGATCTTCTCCGTCCAGTACCATCCGGAAGCCTCGCCCGGCCCGCAGGACAGTCACTATCTCTTCGACCGGTTCGTCGAGATGATGGCCCGCGAGCGCGAGGACGCCTGAGAAAGCCGCAATATCCTAGGGCTCGGCAACGTTGAACGTGTCGCAGGCCGCGATGTCCCCCGACTTGTAGCCCTGGTAGAACCAGCGCTTCCGCTGTTCCGACGTGCCGTGATTGAAGGCGTCCGGCACGACGTAGCCCTGGGTGCGCTTCTGAATCATGTCGTCACCGATCTGGCTCGCCGCGTTCATCGCCTCGTCGATATCGCCCTCTTCCAGGTAGCCCTTGTTCGCCGTCTTGTTGGCCCAGATGCCGGCGAAGCAATCGGCCTGCAGCTCGACCCGGATCGACATGCGATTGGCTTCCAGCTCGCTCATCCGCTGGCGCATCTGGTTGAACTTCGGCAGCACGCCGACAACGTTCTGCACATGGTGCCCGACTTCATGCGCCAGCACGTAGGCTTGGGCGAAATCGCCGGGCGCGTTGAAGCGTCGACGAAGCTGATCGTAGAACGACAGGTCGATATAGACCTTGCGGTCGCCCGGGCAGTAGAACGGCCCCGACGCCGCGCTGGCGAAGCCGCATGCCGACTGCACCCTGCCGGAAAAAAGGACGAGCGTCGGTTCTGGATAGGTTCCGCCCTCCTGCCGGAAGATCTGCGTCCAGACATCTTCCGTATCGGCAAGCACCGTAGCGACGAAATCGTCCATTTCGCTTTGCGTGCTTTGCACGCCGCCGCCCGAGGGCGCGACCTGCGGATTCTGGGGCATCGGCGACATGCCGCCGCCCTGCAGCAGTGTCAGCGGATTGATCCCGAACACCAGCCACAGGATGCCCAGGATGATGATCAGTCCGATGCCGCTGCCGCCGGACAGGCGGACACCGCGGCCGCCCCCCGAATATCCGCCGAATCCACCACGGCCGCGCCGATCCTCGACGTTCCGGCTCTGACGACGTCCCCGCCAACGCATACGCGCCTCCACATTTTCCCGTTCCAATTGTTATACAGAAACCGGAACGCACAAACAGTGCGGAAGCTCCATCGCGGCGCAAGAAAAAAGCGCGGTCGAAACCGCGCTTCTTCGTGAATTCTGTGTCTGCTGTCGACTATGACACGAGCTTGCGGAGGCGGCGCATCAGCTTCGACCAGCGGCATGCGAATGTCGCGTGGCTGTGAAGATCCATCGTGTCACATCCAAGCTTCGCACGGGTTATCACGATATCGCTCAGCATGGGTTCCTCCGATACTCCCCCTTGACTCAAGCCCGAAGGCTGCGCTCCAGACATTCACAAAGGGTTAACTCATTCAAATATTTGCGCACTGTGTGCGCTCTCAATCGGGAATATGCGCACAGGGTGCACCTTCGTCAAGCGGAAAGTGGCACAAAGTGCACCTGTCATCTAAAATTCATATTCAAACGGCAATCGGTCGGCTAGGTTGGCCACATCGGCAGCAGGTAAACCGTCAAGGGCGATGGAGCGAGGGGCGATGACACCATCCCAGTTCAAGGCCTGGCGCAAGGCTGCGGGCATGAAACAGAAGGAAGCCGCGGAAAAGCTCGGGCTCAAGAAGCGGATGATTCAGTACTACGAGACCGGCAAGCGCGACGGCAAACACGTCGCTATTCCCAAGGCGGTCTCGCTCGCCTGTTATGCTCTTTCCAGGGGCGTCAAGAGCTTCAACGGATCGGTGGCGGTCTATGAAGACGGTCACGGCGAAAAGAGCGAAAAAGGCGAAAAGGCCGACAAGAAGCGCGCGGATGGCGACGGCGAGGCCGACAGATCGGCCCACGCCAATGGCGTTGCCTGAATCCGGCTGTTAATCCCTGCAGCAATGTCTTTGCCAAGGCCGGCTTTTCCTCTATAAGCGCGCCGATCCAATTTAAGAAAATCGACATTCGATCCGCACAGGCTGACCTCCAGGGATGTGCTGGCGGAGACCTCCAAGGCGCGCCGGAATGCCAAAACGCACCGATATCTCCTCGATCCTGATTGTCGGCGCGGGCCCGATCGTCATCGGCCAGGCCTGCGAGTTCGACTATTCCGGCACGCAGGCCTGCAAGGCCCTGAAGGCGGAAGGCTACCGGATCATCCTGGCCAACTCCAATCCGGCCACGATCATGACCGATCCGGATCTGGCCGACGCGACCTATATCGAGCCGATCACGCCGGACGTCGTCGCCCGCATTATCGAAAAGGAGCGGCCCGACGCCTTGCTGCCGACCATGGGCGGCCAAACCGCGCTGAACTGCGCCCTGTCGCTCAACAAGATGGGTGTGCTGGACAAGTATGGCGTCGAACTGATCGGCGCCCGCGCCGAGGCGATCGACAAGGCGGAAGACCGCGAACTGTTCCGCGAGGCAATGAAGAAGATCGGGCTGGAAACGCCCCGCTCGGAGCTTGCTCATTCAATAACCGACGCCATCGCGGCGCTGGACATTATCGGCCTGCCGGCCATCATCCGCCCCTCATTCACGCTGGGCGGCACCGGCGGCGGCATTGCCTACAATCGCGAGGAATATCTCGAGATCATCGAACGCGGTCTCGACGCCTCGCCGACTACCGAAGTGCTGGTCGAGGAATCGGTGCTCGGCTGGAAGGAGTACGAGATGGAGGTCGTCCGCGACAAGGACGACAACGCCATCATCATCTGCTCCATCGAGAATATCGACCCGGTGGGCGTGCACACCGGCGATTCCATCACCGTTGCCCCCGCGCTGACGCTGACCGACAAGGAATACCAGCTGATGCGCAACGCCTCCATCGCGGTGCTGCGCGAGATCGGCGTGGAAACCGGCGGCTCCAACGTGCAGTTCGCCGTCAACCCGAAGGATGGCCGGCTGGTCGTCATCGAGATGAACCCGCGCGTCTCCCGCTCCTCGGCGCTGGCTTCGAAGGCGACCGGCTTCCCGATCGCCAAGGTCGCCGCCAGACTGGCCGTCGGCTATACGCTCGACGAGCTGGAAAACGAGATCACCGGCGGCGCCATGCCGGCGGCGTTCGAGCCGACGATCGACTATGTCGTCACCAAGATCCCGCGCTTCGCCTTCGAGAAGTTCCCCGGCGCCGAACCGAACCTGACGACGTCGATGAAATCGGTCGGCGAGGTGATGGCGATCGGGCGCACCTTCCAGGAATCGCTGCAGAAGGCCCTGCGCGGCCTGGAAACCGGGCTGACCGGGCTCGATGAAAGCGAGATCCCCGGCCTCGGCCAGGGTGACGACACCAACGCTATCCGCGCCGCCCTCGCCCGCCCCACCCCCGACCGCCTGCTCAAGGTCGCGCAGGCCATGCGGCTCGGCGTCGATGTCGACCAGATCCACCAATCCTGCCGGATCGATCCCTGGTTCCTCGACCAGATGAAGGGGATCATCGAAATGGAGGAGCGGATCAGGGCGAACGGCCTGCCGGACAGCCCGGTCATCTGGCGCGAGATCAAGGGCATGGGCTTTTCCGATGCCCGGCTCGCGACGCTCGCCGGATCGACCGAGGCGGAAGTCAGGACGAAGCGCCACGCGCTCGGTGTCCATCCTGTCTACAAGCACATCGACACCTGCGCCGCCGAGTTCGCCGCCACCACCGCCTACATGTATTCCAGCTACGAGGTACCGTTTGCCGGCAAACCGGCCAACGAGGCCGACCCGTCGGACCGCGAGAAGGTCATGATCCTGGGCGGCGGGCCGAACCGCATCGGCCAGGGCATCGAGTTCGACTATTGCTGCTGCCACGCAGCATTCGCGCTGGCCGACGCCGGCTACGAATCGATCATGGTCAACTGCAACCCGGAAACGGTGTCGACCGATTACGATACGTCCGACCGGCTCTACTTCGAGCCGCTGACGGTAGAGGACGTGCTGGAGATCATCACGGTCGAACAGTCGCGCGGCACGCTGAAGGGCGTCATCGTCCAGTTCGGCGGCCAAACGCCTCTGAAACTTGCCAACGACCTGCAGGCGGCCGGCGTGCCCATCCTCGGCACCTCCCCCGACATGATCGACCTCGCCGAGGACCGCGACCGGTTCAAGGCGCTGCTCGACAGGCTCGAACTGCGCCAGCCCAACAACGGCATCGCCCGCTCCGCCGAACAGGCGCGCGAGATCGCCGAGAGCATCGGCTATCCGGTCGTCATCCGGCCGTCCTACGTGCTCGGCGGCCGCGCCATGGAGATCGTCCACGACGACGCCCAGCTCGACCGCTACATGACGCAAGCCGTGGTGGTCTCCGGCACGAACCCGGTGCTCATCGACCGCTATCTGTCGGATGCCATCGAGGTCGACGTCGATGCCCTGAGCGACGGCACCGACGTGGTCATCGCCGGCGTCATGGAGCACATCGAGGAGGCCGGCATTCATTCGGGCGATTCGGCCTGCGCCCTGCCGCCCCATTCCCTGTCGCCCGCCATCATCGCCGAGATCGAGCGCCAGACGAAAGCGCTGGCGCTGGGGCTCGACGTGGTCGGGCTGATGAACACCCAGTATGCCGTCAAGGACGGCGACGTCT
>DATHRP010000761.1:0-8115 GCA_035465195.1 Afifellaceae bacterium
GCGGGCATCGACCTGTCGGTCGGCATGGTTTTCGTGCTGTGCAACTGCGTCGGCTCGTTCGTACTGGCCGGCTCGCCGGTCATGTCCGGCCTCGGCGTCACCGCCGTGCTCGGAACGGGGCTCGCATGCGGCGCGCTGAACGGCCTGATCGTGATCTACGGCCGGCTGCAGCCGATCGTCACCACGATCGCAACCGGCGCCATATTCTTCGGGCTGGCGCTGTGGCTCAGGCCCTATCCCGGCACGCATCCGGAGTTCAACGCCGACCTGGCCGATGCCTTCACGGGCAAGCTGTTCGGCGTGATCCCGGCGAGCCTGGTCTTTCTGGCCGCCGTCGTCCTGGTGATCTGGGTGCCGCTGCGCCGGTCGCTGATCGGACGCACGATCTACGCCGTCGGCTCGTCCGACATGGCGGCCTACATGTCGGGCATGCCGGTGAAGATCGCCAGGTTCACCGCCTTCGTGGTCGGCGGGTTGTTCGCCGGGTTCGCCGGTCTGTTCCTGACCTTTTTCACCTATTCCGGCGAGGCCTCGCTCGCCAACGGCGACAATTACACGCTGTTCTCGATTGCCGCCGTGGTGCTCGGCGGCGTCTCGCTCTATGGCGGCCGCGGCAGCGTGATCGGCGCGATCTTCGGCGCGCTGGCCTTCCGCACCATCGGCGACCTGCTGTTCGTCTTCGACTTCGACCCGCTATGGCAGCCCTTGTTCCAGGGGATCGTCCTGGCGCTTGCAATCACCATCGGCGCCGCGCGCCTGTTCCAGATCCGCAACCGGCTGGACATGTTCACCTGAGGCAGTGCGATGACAGACCAAGACAGCCGGACCATCCTCTCCTCGCCGTTCGTGCGCGACAACCTGCCGATCATCATCGCATTTTCGTGCATCGTCCTGCTGCTGCTGGTCGGCAGCCTCTACCTGCCCAGCTTCCTTTCCCCTGAATATCTGCTGCAGCAGCTCAAGGTCGCCTCGTTCCTGGGAATCATCGCCACCGGGATGATGCTGATCATCCTGCTCGGCCAGATCGACCTCTCGGTGCCGTGGGTGCTGACCACCGGCGCGATGATGGCCTCGGCCGCCACGGCCTACGGACCGCTCGGCGAAGCGTTCGCGGTTCCCTTCGGCATCGCCTGCGGCTTTGCAATGGGGCTGATCAGCGGCGCCGGCGTCGCCTATCTGCGGATCCCGGCAATGATCGTAACGCTTGCCATGAACGTCATCGCCCAAGGCCTGATGGTGGCCTATACCGGCGGTTTCTCGCCGACCGACTCCGCCTCCGGCGCGATGCGATATCTCGCCACCGGCACGCTGATCTTCGGTATCCCCAATGCGATCCTGGTCTGGGCGGCGATCGGCGTGCTGGCGGTCTTCGCGCTGAACCACACCACGTTCGGGCGGACCGTCTATGCCATCGGCAACCGTGAAAGCGCCGCCTACCTTTCGGGCGCTGCGACCCAGCGGCTCGTCATGTTCGCGTTCGCCATATCCGGCGCGCTGGCCGCTTTCGGAGGCGTTCTTCTGGCCGGTTATGCCGGCAAGGCGGCACAGTCGATGGGCGACGCCTACCTGCTGCCTGCAATCGCCTCTGTCGTGCTCGGCGGCACCTCGATTCTGGGCGGTCGTGGCAATTATCTCGGCACCGTGGCCGGAGTGATCCTGGTGACGCTGTTGCAGTCGATCCTTTCGGTGATGCAGATTTCCGAATTCGGCCGCCAGATCGTCTACGGCCTCGTGATCGTGTCGATGCTGCTGCTCTACGGCCGGGAGAAGGCATTGCGATGAAAGTGCGGCACGATATCGCGGCTTGCCGCGGCCCGGTTTCGTTTTGCAACTTTGCAATCCGCCATCCGGTGCTAGACTGTATGGCGGGAGGTTCGTCGGCCTGCGGTGGAGATGCGGCACGGCCAGCAAGGTTTCGAATTCAAATGCAAATGGGAGGAAGACTATGAAACCGATCATGATTACAGGTGCGATCCTGGCACTGGGCATCGCCATGCAACCGGCGATGGCGGACACGGCCGACAAGCGGATCGCGCTGTCCAACAATTACGCCGGCAATTCATGGCGCCAAGCCATGCTCAAGAGTTGGGAGAAGGTGACGAGCCAGGCCGTCAAGGACGGCGTCGTCGCGGCTGCCGACGCTTTCACGACGGCAGAGAACCAGGTGACAGAGCAGGCCGCGCAGATCCAGAACCTGATCCTTCAGGGTTACGATGCGATCGTCATCAACGCCGCCTCGCCGGAAGGCCTGAACGGCGCGGTCAAGGAAGCCTGCGACGCGGGCATAATCGTCGTCTCGTTCGACGGTGTTGTCACCGAGCCCTGCGCATGGCGGATCGCCGTCGACTTCAAGCAGATGGGCAAGGACGAGGTTCTTTATCTGGCCGAGAAGATGCCGGACGGCGGCAACCTGCTTGAAATCCGGGGCCTGGCCGGCGTTTTCGTCGACGACGAGATCTCCGCGGGTATCCACGAGGGCGTCGCGGAAAACCCGAAGTTCAAGATCGTCGGCTCCGTGCACGGCAACTGGGCGCAGGATGTTGCGCAGAAAGAGGTCGCAGGTATCCTGCCGAGCCTGCCCAAGATCGACGCCGTGGTGACCCAGGGCGGTGACGGCTACGGTGCCGCGCAGGCGATCGCCGCGGCCGGCCGGCCGACACCGATCATCGTCATGGGCAACCGCCACGACGAACTGACCTGGTGGAAGGAGCAGAAGGATGCGAACGGCTACGAGACCATGTCGGTTTCGATTGCGCCGGGCGTGTCGACGCTCGCCTTCTGGGTGGCGCAGCAGATTCTCGACGGCAAGGATGTTCCGAAGGACCTGACGGTGCCGTTCCTGCGCATCGATCAGGACAATCTTGAGGAAAACCTGGCCAACACCGAGCCGGGCGGCGTGTCCAATGTCGAATATACGATGGAAGACGCGCAGAAGGTCATCGACGGAGCCATGTAGGCAGCCACGACCTGAAGGGCGGAAACGCGTGGATGCGAAGAAGTCCGATCCTGTAGTCAGACTGGACGGCGTCGAAAAGGCTTTCGGCGCCGTCCGGGCTTTGGCAGGTGTGGATCTGGAGATCGCCCCGGGCGAGTGCCTCGGGCTGATCGGGCACAACGGCGCCGGCAAGTCGACGCTCATGAACGTGCTTTCCGGCGTGACGCGGCCGGACACGGGCAGTCTCGAACTCGCCGGCCAGAAGGTGGGCAGCGACTATTCCGTGACGATGGCGAACAGCCTCGGTCTGCGATGCGTCTTCCAGGAACTTTCGCTCTGCCCCAACCTGACGGTCGCGGAGAATCTCAGGATCGCCCACAAGGCACTGGGCGGCCTGTTCTGGTACCGCCGTGCGGCGAGCCTGATCACGGACGTCCTGGACCGGATCTTTCCCGGGCACGGCGTATCGGCCGACGACCTCGTCGGCGACCTGACGATCGCCCGCCGGCAGATGGTGGAGATCGCGCGCGCCTTCTCCTATGTCGACGAGCCGCCGAAGCTCGTCATTCTCGACGAGCCGACTTCCTCGCTCGACCAGGCGCGCGCCGGCCAACTGCTCGACTATGTCCGCAGCTTCGTGGGCGAGGGTGGCACGGTGATCCTGATCTCGCACCTGCTCGGCGAGATCCTTTCGGCATCCGACAGGATCGTTGTCATGCGCGACGGCCGCATTGTCACCGACGGAGCGGCGTCTGCCTTCAACAGGAACTCGCTGGTGGAGGCGATGGGCAGCGTCGTCCGTTCCGACGCCGCGGAGCCGGTACAAGCGAAAGCCGACGGACGCGCTGCGCCGGTCGCCGTCGAGATCGCCGCCGGCCCGGACGGCGGCGGGCTGACGGTGCGCAAGGGCGAGATCGCCGGCCTGTCCGGCCTCGGCGGACACGGCCAGACCGAGTTGCTGATCCGCCTGTTTGCCGCCGCACAAGGCGCATCGAACGGCGCGACCGTTACCGGCCCGGTCGCGCTGGTCGCCGGCGACCGGCAGACGGACGGAATCTTCCCGCTCTGGTCGATCGTCAAGAACATTTCGGTCAGTTCGCTGCGCAACCTTGTCCGCTCCGGCCTGATCCAGGACGGCGAGGAACGCGAACTCGCCGAGACTTGGAAGGCGAAGATCGGCATCCGAACGCTGGACCTCGCCAATCCGATCCTGTCGCTCTCCGGCGGCAACCAGCAGAAGGTCCTGTTTGCCCGGGCGCTGGCGTCGGACGCGGAGATCATCCTGATGGACGATCCGATGCGAGGCGTTGATGTCGGAACCAAGCAGGAAGTCTATGAGCTTCTCCGCGAAGAAGCGGCCAGGGGCCGGACATTCGTCTGGTACACGACTGAGACCGACGAGCTCAAGCACTGCGACCATGTCTTCGTGTTCCGCAACCGGCGGATCGTCGCGGACTTTCCGCGCGCCCAGGTGACTGAAGACCGGATCGTGGCTGCATCCTTCTCGGACGAGGCGGCCTGATGCCCCGGATGCCGAGCCCCCGTCTGCTCCGAGCCTGGTTGCCCGCCCTGTCGCTGACCGTTCTGCTCTGTGCGATATTCTATCTTCAGCCGCGCGCGATGAGCTATTTCGGCCTGAATCTGATGCTCAACCTCGCGATCCCGATTGCACTGGCGACGATCGCGCAGATGTTCATCCTGTGCGTCAACGATCTCGATCTGTCCATCGGCAGCTATGTCAGCCTGACCGCCTGCATCACCGCGACGTTGCTGCATGACACACCGGCCCTCGGCGTTCTCGCTCTGCTGGCCTGCATAGCCGTCTATGCCGCACTCGGCGCGCTGATCCATCTGCGCAACCTGCCGTCGATCGTCGTGACGCTGGGCATGTCTTTCGTCTGGCTCGGGATCGCGGTCCTGCTCCTGCCGACACCGGGCGGCAAGGCGCCCGACTGGATCCGCGGGCTGATGACGCTGAAGCCGGCATACGTGCCGTTTCCGATTATCGCATCGCTGGCGATCGCCCTCGTCGTGCATTTCGGCCTGATGAAATCTGCCTACGGTGTCGTGCTGCGCGGTTCCGGCGGCAATCCGGTCTCCGTCGCCCGGTCGGGTTGGTCGCTGTTGCGGGTCAAGATGACGATGTTCGCCCTGGCCGGGTTTTTCGGCGCCCTTTCCGGAATGGCGCTGGTCGGCCTCACGACCTCCGCCGATGCCAATATCGCGCTACGCTACACCCTGCTGTCGATCGCCGGTGTCATTCTCGGCGGCGGCGAATTCGTCGGCGGCCGGATTTCGCCGGTCGGCGCCGTGATCGGCGCCATCACCCTGACGCTTGCCGGCTCGTTCCTGTCCTTCCTGCGGCTCAATCCGGACTGGCAGATCGGCGCACAGGGAGCGATCCTGATCATCGTGCTGGCGCTGCGGGTGCTGATCAACAGGGCGGAGGCGCGGCAATGAGCCAGGCGGCCCGCCTCGTGCGCGATCTGTTCGACCAGCCATGGCTGTGGGCGTGGGTCGGTGCGCTGGCCATGTGGCTCGCCATCAGCGCCTTTTCGGGCGGCGGCGCGGGGCTCGAGGTCATGTCCGCGGCAATGTCATTCGGTACTTTCTTCGTCATCGTCGCGCTCGGCCAGATGTTCGTCATCACCACCGGGCCGGGCAATGTCGACCTGTCGATACCGGCGACCATGACGCTGGTCGGCACCGTGACCATGAAGGTGATGGCCGGATCGAATGCGATGATCTGGGTCGGGTTGCCCCTTGCCGTGCTGATCGGCCTCGCGATCGGTACGGTCAATTACCTGATCATCCGGCTTCTCAGCATTCCGCCGATCATCGCGACCCTGTCGTCGAGCTTCATCTACCAGTCGCTGGCGATCTGGTACAATCGCGGCCTGCGTATCAAGCCGCCGGAAATGCTGGCCGATTTCGCCGTCGGCCGGATCGCCGGCATTCCCTATCTGGCGATCCTCGTCGTCGGACTTGCCGCGCTGATGCATATCGTGCTGCGCCGGACGATATACGGCCGCGCGGTTCTTGCGATCGGCCAGAATGCCAAGGCGGCGCGGCTGGCCGGCATCAACGTCGCCCTGATCCGCTATGTCACCTACACGATGTGCGCCACGTTCGCCGGCATATGCGGCTTCTTCCTGTCGGCTTTCTCCGGCGGCGCGGCGCTGAACATGGGCGCGGAATATCTGCTCGCCTCCATCGCCGTCGTCGTCATCGGCGGCACGTCGGTCGCCGGCGGTTTTTCCAACGTCCCCGGATTGTGGGGTGCCGCGCTCTTCATGTTCCTGCTGGTGACCATGCTGAACACTTTCGGTTTCGGCGCCGGCGTGCGGATGATTCTGACCGGTCTGATCATCATCGCGGTGATCGGCGTGGCGTCCGGCCGCAGACGCGAATAGGGGCGCCCCGGGACAGCAAGACAAAGGGAGTTCCAATCATGCTGACCGATACGTTCGAGGTTCTCGACAAGAGGTTCACGCGCTACGCGATGGGCAACGTGCACAAGGAGACGCTCTATGTCGGCTGTCGCTGGGCCGAGGGTCCGGCCTATTTCCCGGCCGGCAAGTACCTGATCTGGTCGGACATCCCGAACGACCGCATCCTGCGCTACGACGAGACCGACGGCGGAGTGTCGGTGTTCCAGCAGCCGTGCCGCAACCATAACGGCCACACTGTGGACCGGCAGGGCAGGCTGGTCTCCTGCGAGCATCGCGGCCGCTGCGTCAGCCGCATAGAGTTCGATGGCACACGCACGGTTCTGGCGTCGGAATATCAGGGCAAGCGGCTCAACTCGCCGAACGATGTCGTCGTCAAATCGGACGGCACGGTCTGGTTCACCGATCCGACCTACGGCATCGACGGCGATTACGAGGGCGACAGGGCGGAGAGCGAGATCGGCGGCTCCTACGTCTACCGCTTCGACCCGGCGTCGGACAGCCTCGACGCTGTGGCCACCGACTTCGTCAAGCCGAACGGGCTTGCATTCTCGCCGGACGAGAGCAAACTCTACATCGTCGACACCGGCGCCACCCATGTCGAGGACGGGCCGCGGCACATCCGCGTCTTCGACGTCGGCGAGTACGGTAAACTCTCCGGCGGCGAGGTTTTCGCGACCTGCACGATCGGCCTGTTCGACGGCTTCCGCTTCGACGTCCACGGCAATATCTGGACGTCGGCCGGCGACGGCGTGCACTGTATCACGCCGGACGGCGAACTGATCGGGAAGATCCTGACCGGCGAGGTGGTCGCCAATGTCGAGTTCGGCGGCATCAAGCGCAACCGGCTCTACATCTGCGCCACGACCAGCCTGCAGGCGGTGTACCTCAACACGCGCGGCGCGATCAGCGGAACCTGAGGCCGGGGAGAAAGACGGTGGCCTGGACCGAAAAGAAGACGGCCGATATCGACGGCATCGCCATGGCCTATGTGGAGGAGGGCGAGGGCACGCCTGTCCTGTTCCTGCACGGCAACCCGACCTCGAGCTATCTCTGGCGCAACGTCATGCCCCATGTCGCGGCACCCGGACGGCGGCTGATCGCCCCCGACCTCGTTGGCATGGGTGATTCCGGCAAGCTGCCGGATTCGGGGCCGGACCTCTATTCGTTCGTCGAGCACCGGCACTATCTCGACCGGCTGATCGAGCACCTTGTCGGGCCGGAGGAGGCTGTGACACTGGTCATCCACGACTGGGGCTCGGCGCTCGGTTTCCATTGGGCACGCCGCAATCCGCACCGCGTGAAAGGCATCGCCTTCATGGAAGCGATCGTTGCGCCGTTCCCGGACTGGAATCATTTCCCCGAAAGCGCCCGCGAGATTTTCCAGGGCTTCCGCTCGCCGGCCGGCGAGGCGCTGGTGCTTCAGAAGAACCTTTTCATAGAGGCGGTGCTGCCGGGCTCGATCATGCGCAAGCTGACGGACGAGGAAATGGCGGAATATCGCCGCCCGTTCGCCGAGCCGGGCGAGGGCCGGCGGCCGACATTAACCTGGCCGCGGCAAATACCGATCGCCGGCGAGCCGAAGGAGGTGGCCGCCATCGTCGCCGACTATGCCGCCTGGCTGCCGCACGCCACGTTCCCGAAACTGTTCGTCGATGCCGAGCCCGGCGCGCTCATCTGGGACGCGCTGCGCCACACCATCATGGGCTGGGACAATCTCGACCATCTCAC
>DATHRP010000762.1:0-1739 GCA_035465195.1 Afifellaceae bacterium
CTCATGGACGACAACGGGATCGGCATAGACCCGGGGGCTGATCCCGCTGCACGGCGAAGCCTCAGCACCGCCGGCAGCAAGGAGAGCAGCCACGGCGATCGCTGGCGCAAAGCTGGTTTTCCTCATGATGGGGCCTTTTTCCGCCTTCCCCACCGGCTCCCGTCGATTGTCGGCGCGAGGTCGCTCCCGACGGGAGTGTCGCACAGGTCATTCATCCGGTCATCAACCCGTGAGCATCAACGTCGCATGGCCCGGCTTTCGCACCTGCTCCTCCTCGATCGCGACCGCGGGTCCTGTCGGGGGACCGGAACTGCCCGACCGGATTTCGGCCTGACGGCACCCGGATCGCCGGGACGGCAGAGAGTGCCGGGACGCGTGCATTTGTGAGCATTTATACATCATGAGTGCAGGTAATCCGCTTAACTCTTCCAGGATCTCCTCTGAATTAAGCGTCTTTCTGCGTTCTCCTGTCCCTCTGTTGGAGATTTGACATGAAGAGGCCGGGTGGAAAAGGCAACCGACCCGGTCCGGTCCACGAGCTCAAGGCGCACATCGGAACCGCGGCGCCGAACCTTCAGATGCTTGTCGTCAGATCAGGAGATGCCCGATGCCCGAGGTTCTGGAGAGCGCGTCACTGACGATCGTCGTGTTCGGCGCTTTCTGCGGCGCGCTGGTCAGCGGCTTCGCGGGCTTCGGCTTCGCCGCGGCAGCAGGCGGGATCCTGCTGCACACGATGAGCCCCGACAGGGCGATACCGCTGCTGATGATATGCAGCGTGCTGGTACAGGTTGCGGGCCTCATCCACCTGCGCAAGGGCGTGGAGCTGCAGGAGAGCGCCCGTTTCGTGCTCGGCGGCTTCCTGGGCGTGCCCGTTGCCGTGGCGATATTCCAGTGGATGGACGCGGAGCGCCTGCGAACGGCCTTCGGCATCTTCCTCGTCGCGTATGCAGCCTACGCACTGGCGCGCATGGCCGCGGCCCGTGGCGTGCTGGTTGTCGCTTCCGCGTCCGCGCCGGGGCGGACCGTCGAGCCGACAGGCCGCGCCGTCCCCATCCTCGTGGGCTTCGGCGGCGGCCTCGTGGGCGGCTTCACGGCAATGCCCGGCGCATTGCTGTCGGTCTGGTGCGACACCTCCGGCCTCTCCAAGGAGCGGCAGCGCGGCATCGTCCAGCCATTCATTCTCGCAATGCAGTTGACCGCGCTCACCGCCTTCTTCGCCACGACAGAGGTCTTCGACACCACGCTGCTGGGGCAGGTTGCGATTTCGGCGCCCTTCCTTGCGATCGGCACTGCCCTCGGCCTCTATCTCTATGGCCGGATCGGCGGGCCGGGTTTTCGCGCCGCGGTGCTTTCGCTCATCCTCGCCTCCGGCTTCATCCTCCTCGTCCGCTGAGCAGCGCGGGCGGGACGTCGGCCATCGCCGCTCATATCGAGACGGCCAGCGCCGGCATCCGAGGCCCGACCCGACCATGGCGGACATTGAGGGGAGCCGCGTTCATTCCTGCCCGGCCCGCCACTCCTTGAAGCGGAGATAGGCGCGGGCGCCGAGCGTGGCGATCGGCTCGGGCGGCAGGCGCGACGGGGATGGCGCGGCCCTGAACGCGCGGGTCCGCGAGGTGTCCACGCCAATGGCGGCTTCGGCTGCCGCCATTCCGGCGAGCGTGCCCCGGACGGTGCCCAGACCGTTCTGGCAGCAGGCGGCAAACAGGCCGTCGGCGATCTCGCCGAAGGCCGGCGCA
>DATHRP010000763.1:0-1851 GCA_035465195.1 Afifellaceae bacterium
AGATCGGGTTCGTCTACCAGTTCCACCACCTTCTGCCGGATTTCACGGCGCTGGAAAATCTCGTCCTGCCGCAGCTGATCGCCGGCCTCGGCCGCGCGGAAGCCGTGCAGCGGGGCAGGGAACTGCTCGACTACCTCGATATCGGAAAGCGGGCCGACCACCGGCCGGCGGAACTGTCCGGCGGAGAACAGCAGCGCGTCGCCGTCGCAAGGGCCGTGGTCAACGCGCCGAGGCTGATCCTCGCCGACGAGCCGACCGGCAACCTCGACCCGAAGACCGCGGAGCATGTCTTCAAGGCCCTGACCGGGCTGGTCCGCCAGTCGAAGCTGGCGGCCCTGGTGGCCACCCACAATCTCGAACTGGCCGCCCGCATGGACCGATCGATCACGTTGCGGGACCGTCAGGTCGTCGCCGCGGACGCCGCCTGACAGCCGGGCAATATCCGGTCGCGCAGCCCCACTCATAACCATTGATAAATCGACTTGACCTATAGGCAATACCGGAGTACAAACTAAGAACAAACCGGGAGTAAAACATGATTTGGCTGGTGCGTGAAACGATTTCGCTGATTTCCGTCGGGATGATGGTGGTCTGTCTGTCGATGCTTGCGGCCGGGCTCGGCGCCGGGTTCTGACAGCCGGATTTTGAAGCCCGGGGATAGTTTCCCGGCCCAACTGGACGCCAGGCCCGAGGCGGTTCATCCTGCCGACCGGATTTCGGCGGAGAATCACCAGTGGCGGACACGGTCCGGTTCATTCATCTCAATTGCCATTCGGCCTATTCGCTGCTGGAAGGCGCGTTGCCGATCGGCGACCTGGTCAAGCGGGCGGTGGCCGATGGCATGCCGGCTCTGGGGGTGTGCGACACGGCCAACCTGTTCGGTGCCCTGGAATTTTCCGAGAAGGCGGCCGACGCCGGTATCCAGCCGATCGTCGGCTGCAAGCTGCCGGTCCTCTTCGAGGAGGCGGGCGACGAGGCCGGCTCGGGCTCGATCGGCACCCGTTCGGGACAGGGCGCTGGCGCACCGGCCTGGATGCAGTTCCTGTGTGCCGACGAGACCGGCTACCGCAATCTCGTGCGTCTGGTGACAGACTATTATCTGGGCGAACGGGGCAGGGGCGAACCGCTGACGATCGAGCAGATCGCCGGCTTCAACGACGGGCTGATCGCGCTGACCGGAGGCCATGACGGCGTGCTCTATCCGCATTTCGCCGAATCCGAAGACAGCCGCGCCCTGAAGCGCCTTGACGTGCTGTCCCGCCTGTTCGGCGACCGGCTCTATGTCAGCGTCGAGCGCCACGGCATGCGGATCGAGGAGTTCGGCGAGGCGGGCGTGCTTTCCGCCGCCTATGCCATGAAGCTGCCGATCGTCGCCACCAACGAACCGTTTTTCCCGAGCCTCTCCGACTACGAGGCGCACGACGCGCTGCTGGCGGTCGCCGAGGGCAGGGTGCTCTCCGTCGACGACCGGCGCCAGATCACGCCGGACCACCATTTCGCAAGCCAGGAGGCCATGGCCGAACGCTTCGCCGACTTGCCGGAGGCGCTGGACGCGAGCGTCGAGATCGCTCTGCGCTGCCACTTCCGGCCGACCACGATCGCTCCTATCCTGCCGCGCTTCACCAAGGGTTCCGGCGATGCGGCGGCCGCGGTCAGGGAAGAGGCGGCGGAACTGCGCCGCCAGGCCGAGGCCGGATTGACGGAGCGGCTCGCCGCCCACGGCTGCGCGCCGGGGCTGAGCGAGGCGGACTACCGCGAGCGGCTGGCGTTCGAGCTCGATGTCATCGAGCGCATGGAATATCCTGGCTACTTCCTGATCGTCGCCGACTTCATCAAGTGGGCGAAGTCCCA
>DATHRP010000764.1:0-5434 GCA_035465195.1 Afifellaceae bacterium
GACGACATCCTCGCGTTCCGGCATGCGCGGCGAGACCGCTGCATAGCCGATGCGTTGTCCCTGCATGAACAGGCTCTTGCCGAAGGAATAAACGATCGCCGTGGCGTCGTAATACGCCATCGGCGATGTGAAGCGCTCCGGCTCGAAGAGGATGTCGCGGTGGCATTCGTCGGAGATCAGCAGCGGCCGGGTCTGCGACCGATCGAGCAGCCCGGCAAGCGCTTTCAGATCGTCCGGCGTGCGCAGCGTGCCGAGCGGATTGTCGGGCTGCGACAGGATCACGGCGCGGGTGTGCGGCCCGAGCGCCCCGGCAATGGCGTCGAGGTTGAAACGGGTCATGTCTTCGGCGGGTGGGACCATGATCGGCGTCATGCCGAGATTGGCCAGGTAAAGCGGATAATCGAGCCAGCACGGCGTTACGACAATCACCTCGTTCGGCTCGCCGTCGCGGCGGACGAGGCGGAACAGCAGGTTGAGCGCCGCCATGGCGCCGGGCGTCATGACGATGTCGCGCCAGCCGAAGCGCTCGCCATGGCTTGCCGCAAGCTTGCGGGCGACCACCCGCCGCGTCGTCGTCGCGCCGCCATAGGGTGTGTACTGCAGGTCGAGCGACCGCTCCTGCTCCAGCGCGCCACGGATCGCCTGGCGAATGGCCGGCGGCGGCCCGTCATAGGGGTTGGCGTAGGCGAGATCGCAGAGATTCCGGCCGGCGGCCAGCGCCGTCTTCCGGCGCAATTCCTCGAACCGCTCCTGGCTGGCGAGGTATCGTTCGATATTGGGGTTGAGCGGAGCGATCACGATGCCAGGCTCTTCCTGTCGATCTTGCCGGTTGCCGTCCTCGGCAGGGTGTCATGAACGTGGACGGCCTTCGGCACCATGTGGCGCGGCATGTTCTTGCGGCAGAAGCCGATCAGCGCGGATTCTTCGAAGGCCGCCCGGTCGCGGGGCACCACGTGGACCTCGATCGCGGCACCGGCCACCGGATCCGGCACGCCGACGGCAGCCGTCTCGGCAACCAACCCTGATTCCAGAACCATCTCCTCGATCTCGTCGGGGCTGACGCGGAAGCCCTGGGTCTTGATCATGTTGTCGCGCCGACCGACGAAATAGAGATAGCCGTCCTCGTCCTCGCGGACCTGGTCGCCGGAGAAGACAGCGATCTCCGCGTCCGCGCCTTCGGTGCCCGGATAGGGGCGGAAAACCCGCGCGGTCGCTTCCGGATCGCGCCAGTAGCCAAGCGTGACGGTCGGTCCGCGATGGACCAGTTCGCCGACCTCGCCGGGCGCGCACTCCACTCCGTCCCTGATGACGGTGATCTCGGTTTCAGGGATCGCCCTGCCCATCGAGCCGGGCCGCGCGTCCAACTGGTTGGGCGGCAGGTAGGTGGATCGGAACGCCTCGGTGAGGCCGTACATCAGGTATATGCGCACATGCGGCAGCAGCCGGCGATAGTCCTCCACCGCCTTCACCGGAAAGACGCCGCCGGTGTTGGTCATGTAGCGGAGATCCGGGAACTGCATCTTCCGGAAGGGCGACGTGTCGCCGAGAAGCTGGATCCACAGCGGCGGTACAGCGGGCATGCCGGTGATCCGCTGCTCCTGCAGGGTGCGGCAGATATCGGCGGGCAGATGCGAGCGCTGCAGCACCAAAGTCGCGCCGATCCTGACGGCGGAGAGTAGCTGGTTCAGGCCGTAGTCGAAACTGAACGGCGGAATGGAGATGATGCGCTCGTCGTCGCGCAGGTCCAGGTAGGTGCTGACGATGCGCGCGCCGGCGATCAGGTTGGCGTGACTGACGAGTATACCCTTTGGCCGGCCGGTCGAGCCGGAGGTATAGAGGATGACGGCGGGCTCGTCGCCGCCGGGAAAGTCGCGTTCCACCGCGCCCTGCCCGCTTGGCGCTTCCGGCAGCGCGTAATCCAGGACGGCGACTCCCTCCGGCGGTTCGATGCCGAACCGCGACAGCTTGCGCGCCGTGGAGATCAGGACCCTGCTTTCGGAATGGTCGAGGATGTAGCGGACCTGCGGTGCGAGCAGGCCCTCGTTGGCCGGCACCATGGTCCCGCCGGCCAGCCAGATGCCGTAACAGGCGACGACAGCCTCCGGCGTCTTGTCGAGATAGACGGTGACGCGGTCGCCGGGCGCGACACCCAGGGCGATAAGCTCGCTCGCGAGATCGCCGGCGTGGGCCAGCAGGTCGCCGAAGCTCAGGCTCTGCTGCCCGGCAATGACCGCAACGCGTTCAGGATTTCGTGCTGCCTGAGAAATCAGGGCGTCTTCGATCCGGCCGGCGACCGGTGGCGGGCTGGCACTCAATACGTCCTCCGAACCCTGTCTGGTGAAAGCAATACTCGACAACCGGCCTGGAACTACTTCTGATTGCTGAACTTTCACTCGGGATGGAAGGTTAGCCCCGATCCGCGATGGGTGTCAAACGAGGCCTGACGCAGGGTTTCGGCGCACGGAATGCGCGATTTACAGGTTCAATAACGCGACGTGCGGGGGCCGAGCAGGACGACATCCCAGCGGCCGGCATCGTCGCGGTTCTGCATCTTCAGGAAGGCATATCCGGTCTTGTGCCAGAGACGGATGCCGGGCCTCAGATTGTCGAGCACGTAGTCGCCGGCGGCGGTGCGCACCACCAGCACGACATGCTGGGAGAAATCGCGCGGCATGACCTGCGCCATGAACAGGCGGTCCGCCGGCACGCCGGCCTCGATCATGAGCTTCAGCTTGAGGAGCACATAATCCTCGCAGTCGCCGGCGCCGGAGAGCGGCAGGGTCCAGCGCTCCGGCACACCGAACTGCTCGGCGTCAGAGAGCGGGCGAACGCGCCGGTTGACCCGGCCGTTCACCCGGCGCGCGAGTGCGAGGATCTCCTCGTCGCTGGTGACCGTACCCGCTGCGTCGCTGCTGCAGGCCCAGGGATAGTCTGCGCACACGGCCGCAAAGCCGCGGGGGGCGTGAGCAGGCCGGAAGGCGGAAAGATGCGGTGTCGGAGAAACGGACTGGCGAAGGCCGGTCGAAGCGGGATTGCCGTGGGCGGCCGTCAGCGACCCGCTCGGCTCTTCGAACGACGAACAGCCGGCAAGAAGCAACGCGGTCAGACCGATGGCAGGACGTCGATACGCCAACACTGCGACCCCCTAATGATCGCAGTCTATTAACCATAAGCGTGTTGAGAAAGCGTCAACGTGCGACTTATCGACAGAAAGTTTTTCGAACGGCACCGATTTACTTTTCTATCGACAATTGAATCGCGCCATCAATTTTCCGGCTGGGCTGTATTTCGGACAATATTCGGAAAAGCCGATGTATCGGACAAACAGAACGGCTATAGTCCGGTCGTTCAACGGTCGCCGAGATAACATATGGCTAAAAGCGACCAGCCCGGGAGCAAACGAGCGGGACGCAAGAAGGGCTCCAAAACCAAACGGACGACCGCCGGGACGGCACGTCGG
Source organism: Afifellaceae bacterium (assembly GCA_035465195.1). Lineage (GTDB taxonomy): Bacteria > Pseudomonadota > Alphaproteobacteria > Rhizobiales > Afifellaceae > CAMYKZ01. Next base: position 3,461 of record DATHRP010000764.1, read on the forward strand.
ACGGGCAATTTCGCTGCGCCGTCACGCCGGAAGGCGGTTCCGCCGGATCCTACCCTTGCGCAGGTTCTGGAACAGCAGAAAGCCGCCAGTGAAATCCTCCAGGCGATCGCCAGCGCGCCGGGCGACCTCGATTCGGTTCTTCAGGCCGTTGCCCTCAATGCCGCGAGGCTATGCGAGGCGGATGACGCGCAGATATACCGTTTGCAGGAGAACAAACTGCAACTGGCCGCTTCGCAAGGGCTGGCGAGCGCGCCCAAGGAAGCAAGCCTCGACCGCGGCTGGGTCACCGGCCGGTCGATCATCGATCGGCAAACGATCCATGTTCCCGACCTCGCCGCGGAATCCGAAGAAGAATACCCCATCGCCAAGGCGATGCAGCGCGAGCATGGCCACTACACGACGCTGGCCACGCCGCTGTTGACGGCAAGCAGTGCGCTCGGCGCCATCCTCATTCGCCGCTGGGACGTCAACCCGTTCACCGACGCGCAGATCGGTCTCCTGGAGACCTTTGCCAGCCAGGCGGTCGTCGCGATCGAAAACGCCCGGATCGTCTCCGAACTGGAGACGCGCAACAAGGAACTGGACGACGCGCTCGAACAGCAGAACGCGATGGCGGAATTGCTGCGGGCGATCAGCAGCGCGAACGGCGAGCTCAAGCCTGTCTTCGAGACCCTGCTTCGCAATGCCATCCGGCTCTGCGAAGCCGAATTCGGCCTGTTGTTCCTGAAGGAAGGCGACGAATTCACGGCAATTGCAATGCTGGGTCTGACCGAGGCGTTCCGAAAACATATGGAGGGGAGACGCTACCGGTTCGGCCGCGGCACTGCGACCGGGCGGGCCGTCCTGGCCGGAAAACCCGTGCAGATTGTCGACCTGAAGGCGGAAACCGGTTCGGAAGACGCGGAAGCCCGCAATAGCACCGTCGAACTCGGCGGCGGACGGACGATATTCTCGGTTCCGATGATGCAGGATTCGCGGGCGATCGGCGCGATCACGATCTATCGGCGCGAGGTCCGGCCTTTCGCCGAAAAGCAGATCGAACTTGTGTCCAGCTTCGCCAATCACGCTGTCATCGCCGTGGAAAATGCGAGGTTGCTCAACGACCTGCAGGATTCACTCAGACAGCAGACAGCCACCGCGGACGTGCTAAAAACGATCAGCAGTACGGCGTTCGATCTGGATGCCGTCCTCAGTACGCTGCTCCAGTCAGCCCTTGAGCTCTGCGGTGCATTTGCCGGGAGTTTTCTGGTCCGCGAAGGCGACGCTTTCGTCGATGTCATACAGATCGGTTGGCCTGAAGAGTTCAGTGAATTCGTCCGAGGACGATCCTCGAGGCCGGGAACTGGTTCTGTTGGACAGCGTGTCGCGCTGACGGGAGAAATCGTCCACGCGCATGACGTTCTCAACGATCCGGATTACGAGTACAAGGACGCGCAGAAACTGGGCGGGTACCGTACCGTGCTCGGTGCGCCGCTGATCCGCGACGGAGAAGTGATCGGCATTTTGATGCTTGCCCGAGACGAGGTCAGGCCGTTTGCCGACAATGAGATCCGCCTGGTGCAGACGTTCTGCGATCAGGCCGTGATCGCTTTCCAGAATTCCCGTTTGTTGCAGGAACTGCAGGATCGAAACGACGACCTGTCGGAAGCGCTTGACCAGCAAACGGCGACGGCTGAAATCCTGCGGGCGATCTCGACATCGCCGACGGATACGCAGCCGGTCTTCGACGCGATCGCGCGCCATGCGGCCAGGCTCTGCCGCGGACAATATTGCAACGTTTTCCGTTTCGACGGCGAGCTGCTCCATTTCGTCGCCCACCACGGCTCGGATCAAAAGAAAAAAGACATCATCGCCCAAGCATTCCCAGACAGGCCCGGGATGGGAACCGCCGCGCAAAGAACGATCCTCAAGCGGGCTGTCGTTCAGATCCCCGCTATCGCGTCCGATCCGGATTACCGGCGTATCGACGTCTCC
>DATHRP010000765.1:0-5570 GCA_035465195.1 Afifellaceae bacterium
GAATTGCCCAATGTCGGCCGTGAAACCGTCTATCTGCGCGAAATCCTGTCCTCGAAGGATTTCGAATCGACCCGCGCCAGGCTGGCCTTCGCGCTCGGCAAGACGATCGGCGGCGAGGCCGTGATCGCCGATCTGGCCAAGATGCCCCACCTCCTGATCGCCGGGACCACCGGTTCGGGCAAGTCAGTGGCGATCAACACCATGATCCTCAGCCTTCTCTACAAGCTGACGCCCGACGAATGCCGGCTGATCATGATCGACCCGAAGATGCTCGAACTCTCCGTCTACGACGGCATTCCGCACCTGCTGACGCCGGTCGTCACCGATCCCAAGAAGGCGGTCGTCGCGCTGAAATGGACCGTGCGCGAGATGGAGGACCGCTACAAGCTGATGTCGAAGGTCGGCGTCCGCAACATCGACGGCTACAACCAGCGCGTCCTGCAGGCGGCCAGGAAGGGCGAGGTCATCACCCGCACGGTGCAGACCGGCTTCGACCACGAAAGCGGCGAGGCGCTGTTCGAGACCGAAGAGCTCGAGCTCGAGCCGATGCCGTATATCGTCGTGATCATCGACGAGATGGCCGACCTGATGATGGTCGCCGGAAAGGACATCGAGGGCACCGTTCAGCGGCTCGCCCAGATGGCCCGCGCCGCCGGCATCCACGTCATCATGGCGACGCAGCGTCCGTCGGTCGATGTCATCACCGGCACCATCAAGGCGAATTTCCCGACCCGGATCTCCTTCCAGGTCACCTCGAAGATCGACAGCCGCACCATCCTTGGCGAACAGGGCGCCGAGCAGCTTCTCGGCATGGGCGACATGCTCTACATGGCCGGCGGCGGGCGCATCCAGCGCGTCCACGGGCCTTTCGTCTCCGACCAGGAAGTCGAGGACGTCGTCGCCCACCTGAAGGAACAGGGCGTGCCGGAATATCTGGAATCGATCACCGACGAGGACGAGGCCGGCGAAAGCGATTTCGAGTCGATGGTGAGCGGGCTCGACGAATCAAACGATCTCTACGACAAGGCGGTCGCCATCGTCCTGCGCGACGGCAAGGCGTCGACCAGCTACATCCAGCGCCGCCTGTCGATCGGCTACAACCGCGCCGCCTCCATCATCGAGCGGATGGAGCAGGAGGGCGTTGTCGGCGCCGCCAATCATGCCGGCAAGCGCGAGATCCTCGTGCCGACCGACAACGCTTGAGTTCCGGCGGAGTGGGGCGGGATTGTGATCGCCCGGCCCTTGTTCTGCCGGCTTTGACGCCTAACTGAAAGGCTGGAACTTCAGGACTGGAACGGACGAAATGAGAACCTCGACACCTTCCCTCAGCGCCCGCGCACATGCCGATTACCGTATGGCGGCGTTCGGCCTTTTCGCCGCGAGCCTGATGATCCTGGCGCTGTCCGCGGGCCGGGCCATGGCCTGGACGGCGGATGAGCAGGACGTGCTCAACAGCATTTCGCGGAAACTGGATTCGATCCCGACGATGAACGGCGAGTTCGTCCAGTTCGGCCCCGACGGCAGCAAGACCGAGGGGAAATTCTACATCGCCCGGCCCGGCAAGGTCCGCTTCCAGTACGATCCGCCGACGCCGATCAGCGTGACCTCCGACGGCGAGCAGGTCCTGGTCCACGACAAGAAGCTGCAGACCTACGATCTCTGGCCGCTGTCCCAGACGCCGCTGAAGTTCCTGCTCGACAACGATCTCGACCTCGCCAGTTCCGATCGGGTCCGTCACGTGCTGATCGAGCCGGACCTGATCCAGGTCTCGATCGTTGACGACTCCAAGTTCGGCGGCGGCGTGCTGACGCTGATCTTCGAGCCGGAAACCTTCGATCTGAAGCAGTGGGCCGTGACCGATCAGCAGGGCCTGAACACCACCGTTGCCATCTTCAATGTCGAAACCGGCAACAACCTCGACGGCCAGCTGTTCAAGATTCCCTACGCCGTGGTCACTCAGGCCAACCGCGAGCGCCAGCGCAGGAAGTGATGCGGCGTTGACGGATGGCGGACCTGGCCGCCTCCTGCCCGTTCATGTGCCTGCCGGTTGCGACTGTGGATTGCCGGCGCCGCCTTGCTCGACTCCGCCGGTGCAAGCGGCGATAAGGTCTGGCTATGCCGCTCACCGTCGCCACCTGGAACATCAACTCCGTCCGCCTGCGCATCAATCTGGTGCGCGATTTTCTGAAGGCGCACGATCCGGACGTATTGTGTCTCCAGGAAACCAAGTGCGCCGACGATCATTTCCCGAAGGCCGCCTTTGCCGACGCCGGATACCCGCATCTCGCCATTCACGGCCAGAAGGCCTATCACGGCGTCGCCGTCGTCTCGCGCCTGCCACTCGAGATCATCGACCGCAAGATGTTCTGCGATCGCGAAGACGCCCGGCATATCTCCGTCTCCATCAGCAACGGCGGCAAGCCGGTCGACATCCACAATTTCTATGTGCCTGCGGGCGGCGACGTGCCCGATACCGAGGCCAACTGGAAGTTCGCCCACAAGCTCGCATTCCTGGACGAGATGGGTGACTGGCTGTCGGCTCCCAGGCGCAAGCGCACCATAATCGTCGGCGATCTCAACATCGCGCCGCTGGAAACCGACGTCTGGTCCCACAAACAGCTTCTCAAGGTGGTAAGCCACACGCCGGTCGAAACGGAACGCCTGGAGCGGATCCGGAAGGCCGGCGGCTGGGTCGATGTCATGCGAGCGGTCGTTCCGCCGGAGGAAAAGCTGTTCACCTGGTGGAGCTACCGGTCGCCGAACTGGGAAGAGTCCGACCGTGGTCGTCGTCTCGACCATGTCTGGGCATCGCCGGACCTGGCCGGCAAGACCTCGTCGCTGACCGTGCTGAAGGATGCCCGCGGCTGGGACAAGCCGTCGGACCACGTCCCCGTCATCGTCAGGTTCGAATGACCGGCTGCTAGAAGCCGCCGGTGCCTCGTCTCAGGCTGGCGTGCCGTGACCGATCGCCGACTCCTCGCGCACCAGGCGTGCCAGCAGCTTGCGGATGATCGGCCGGGCGATGAATTCCGGGATGCCCGCCTCCTTCGAGACGAGCTTGATGCCGACATCCTCCATCTCCTGCAGGTCCTTCTGGTCGGCGACGCCGCGCGCCTTGATCGCCTCGCCGACGCGCTCGAGCGTGTCCTGGATCGTCCAGATCTTGTAGGCGATGAGCAGGCTGCCGTAGACCGGCCAGAAACTGATGATCCATGCGGCCGGCAGGACGATCATCAGCGCCCAGTTTTCCTTCGGCGCCCCGGCGATAAAGCCGGATACGGACCAGTAGAGTAGAATCAGCGCTCCGGCCGCATAGACAAAGGCCGCAAGCAGGCTTCTGAACGACATGACACGATACTCCGGTCGTCTGAACACCTCGTAGCGGCCATTATGCCGGCGAGCGGTTAATTGAATCGTACCGCGCGGAACGGCATTCTCCGCATTATCGCCAGCCGGCCGGGTCCGCGCCTTATCTGCTATAGAGCCGGAACCCATGGGCAAAGGAGCGCGCTTTGCGGCTTGTTCGCTTGAATTCATGCAGTCCCGCCCGCCGCCTTTCTGCCGCAGCGGCTGTTCTGGCTATGGCCGCGATCGTTTCGCCTCCGGCCAAGAGCCGGGATCGGCTGGCGGAGAATGTGTTCGCCATTCCCGCCCGGCACGCGGAGACGCTCGCCCTCGAAGAGCTGGTGCGCAACGGCGAACACGAGCGCGCCGAACTCCTGTTGCGCCAGCGCCTCGGCGAGCGCCCGGATTCGGCCGTGCTCCGCTACATGCTGGCGGCGGCCCTTGCCGCGCAGGGCCGCACCGACGCCGCCCTCGACAGCCTCGAACAGGCCGTCGCTTCCGGACTGGCCCGACCGGATGCACGGCTCCAGGTCTCCTTTTCCGGCCTGCCCGGCGACCCGCGCTACGAGGGTCTGCTGGCCCGGCTGGCTGGCCGTCCGGAGGCGGGCGACGGAGACATGGGCAGGCCGACACCGTCGACCGTGGAAGACCGAACCGCGTCGGTCGAGGCCGCCAATACACGCTGGGACCCGGAACGCAATGTCCTGCTGAGTGCGTTCCGCTTTCCGGCCGATGCCGCGATTTCACCCCTCGTCCAGGCATTCGACGACCGGCCGGCTCGCCGCCTTAACAGCCTGTTCGCCGCGGGTATGGCCTCCGGCAATACGGGCGACCTTTACGACAATCGCGACAACGGCCATTCGTCGCTGCGGCGCGATGATTTCCCGCAACTGACCTACGTTGAATATGGCGAGGCGGCCCGTGCAGCCGGCATCCAGGCCGGCGTCAATCCCGGGCTGCTGTTCGATGCCGTCACGATCGGCAATTCGTCGATGGCGGTGACGTCCGGTCCATTCTGGCGCAGCCAGCCGCGCCTTGCGCTCACACGGCCGGGCGGCGCGGCGCAGTTCTTTGCCGAATATGCCGCCAGCCATCTTTACGTCTTTCCGGAGCATCGCGACTACGATCCCGGCCACGGCGACGTGTTTCCGGCCAATACCCCCTACCTGCTGATCTCCCAGGGCTCGTCCGGCTCCGACCGGCCGCTGCTGCGCGCCGTCGCTGCCATCCTTGCCGCGTTCCGGCCGGAGGTGAAGGATTTCCTTAGGAGCCACGGCCTCGTCATGCCGACCGTGCAGATGATCTTCCGACGCGGCCGCAATTCGCTGACCAGCGACGGTGCCTATCTTAGCGGGGCGGCCCATCCGGCGGTGTTCGACGCCGGCAGCATCAACCTGGCCGAAATGATCGCGCGCGCGAACCAGCTGCGCCCCGAGGACGTGCCGCCGATGGTGCACCTGTCGGTGATGGAGGAGACCCGGCCGCGCCCTGGTGTCGACCTGTTCGGCCCGGTGACCGAGATCCTGTTCGATACGCCGGGCGCACTGGCCCGGACGATCCGCGCCACCGGCTACGAGCACCGCATGACCGTCAGTGCCACTGACACCGTCGATCCGAACGGGCGCGCCCTGAAATTCCACTGGGTCGTGCTGAGCGGCGACGCACGGCGGATCCGCATCGCGCCGAAGGATGAGAGCCGGACGGTCGTCGACATCACCGTGCCCTGGCACGAACCGAGGCCGGTGCCGGGCCGGCCCGACATCACGATGAGCCGGGTCGACATCGGCGTCTTCGCAGACAATGGCGTGAACTTTTCAGCGCCGGCCTTCATCAGCCTCGATTACCCGGCCAATCAATGGCGCGAATATGATGCGGACGGGCGTGTCCTGATGATCGATTATCACGGCTCCCGCCACGCTGACCGTTATGTCGATCCGGTGCTTTACCCCCTGATGGACTGGAAAGACCGCTACCGGTACGACGCCGCCGGCAACCTGACAGGCTGGACGCGCGAGCGCCCGAGCGGCGAGAGCCGCTTTACCCGCGACGGCGGGCGGGTCATCGAAGAAGACCAGTACGGCCGCCCGTTGCGAGCCGCGGAAATCCGCTACGATCTGCAAAGCGCCGGCGCGGGACTGCGGCGGATCGTCGAGCGGCCGACCGGCCGCGTCATGGTCTACGGCTACTCGGATATAGATGACACTTTAGGGAAAATTATCCGAGTC
>DATHRP010000766.1:0-5894 GCA_035465195.1 Afifellaceae bacterium
CTTGCGCAACTCGCGCACGAAGCGTGCAATCTGCAGCGCCAGTGCCGGCTCGACGTCCGGCAGCCGCGCCAGGATGATCTTCAATTCCCGCTCCGGGTCGGGGAACTCGACATAACAGTAGAGGCAGCGCCGGCGCAGCGCGTCGGACAGTTCGCGCGTGCCATTCGACGTCAGGATGACATGGGGAACCGACTTCGCATCGATGGTGCCGAGCTCCGGCACGGTGATCTGGAAGTCCGACAGCACCTCCAGCAGGAAAGCCTCGAATTCCTCGTCTGCCCGATCGATCTCGTCGATCAGCAGCACCGGCGGCACATCCTGGCTGATCGCTTCCAGCAACGGCCGGCGCAGCAGATAGTCTTCCGAAAAGATATGCTTCTCGATCGCCGCCGCGCTCACCGTTTCGCGCTCGCTCGCCTTGATCGCCAGAAGCTGCCGCTGGTAGTTCCACTCGTAGATCGCCGAGCTGGCGTCCAGCCCCTCGTAGCATTGCAGCCGGATCAGCCTGGTATCGAGAACCGAAGCGAGCGCCTTGGCGATCTCGGTCTTGCCGACGCCGGCCTCGCCTTCCAGCAGCAACGGCCGACCGAGGTCGATGGCGAGCTCCAGGGCGGTCGCCAGCAGGTCGTCGGCGATATAGTCGACCTCGGCCAGCTTTTGTTTGATGTCGGTCTTGGCGCTCATATTCTCAATATAGGGCGGGCGGGGCCGGCGCGAGCCGGCTCCACCCGTTTCCCTCCTCCGTCAATCGTGCAGGCCGAGCGAATCCGCCACCTTCCAGACGCGCCAGTGATCGTGCGGCATCTGGGTGTGAGTGAGGCCGAGGTGCGCGAAGGCATCGTTGACCGCGTTGGAGAAGGCCGAAACACCGCCCACGTTCGGGCTTTCGCCCACGCCCTTGGCGCCGATCGGATGATGCGGCGATGGCGTCGTCGTGTGGTCGGTTTCCCAGACCGGTGTTTCCACCGCCGTCGGCAGGAAGAAGTCGAGCAGGCTCGCCCCCTTCACATTGCCGATCTCGTCATAGGCGATTTCCTGGCCCATGGCGATCGCCAGCGCTTCCGTCAGACCGCCGTGAACCTGGCCCTCGATGATCATCGGGTTGATTCGCGTGCCGCAATCGTCGAGCGCGTAGAAGCGCCGGATATCCGTGACACCGGTGTCGACGTCGATATCGACGACGCAGATATAGGCGCCGAAGGGATAGGTCATGTTGGGTGGGTCGTAGTAGCTGACCGCCTCCAGGCCCGGCTCGATGCCGGGGATCGCTTGGTTGTAGGCAGCGAAGGCGATCTCCGCCATGGTTTTGGCCTGCTCCGGATTGCCCTTCACCTGGAACCGGTCGACATCCCATTCGAGGTCGTCCTCATGCACCTCCAGCAGGTAGGCGGCGATCATCTGTGCCTTGGCGCGGATCTTGCGGCCGGCCATCGCGGTCGCCGCGCCGGCGACAGGCGTGGACCGCGAACCGTAGGTTCCGAGCCCGTAGGGCGCGGTGTCCGTGTCGCCTTCCTCCAGCGTGATCATGTCGGCGGGGATGCCGATCTCGCTGGCGAGGATCTGCGCGAACGTCGTCGCGTGACCCTGCCCCTGGCTGATCGTACCGAGCCGGGCGATGGCGCTGCCGGTCGGGTGGATGCGGATCTCGCAACTGTCGAACATGCCGAGCCCGAGGATGTCGCAGTTCTTGACCGGCCCCGCACCGACAATCTCGGTAAAGAAGGCGACGCCGACGCCCATCAGCTTGCGCGTCTCGCCGCGCTTGAAGGCTTCGCGGTTTGCCGCCTGTTCAGCCCTCAGCGCCTTGTAGTCGACGCTGCCGAGCGCCTTCTCCATCGCGGTGTGGTAGTCGCCGGAGTCGTACTCCCAGCCCAGCGCCGAATTGTACGGGAACTGCTCCTTGCCGATGAAGTTCTTCATGCGGATATCGGCCGGGTCCATATCCAGCTTGCGGGCCAGGACATCGACCATGCGCTCGATGAAGTAGGAGGCTTCCGTCACCCGGAACGAGCAGCGGTAGGCGACGCCGCCGGGCGCCTTGTTGGTATAGACACCGTCGACCGAAACATGGGCCACCGGAATGTCGTAGGATCCGGTGCAGATGTTGAAGAAACCGGCCGGGAACTTGGTCGGATCGGCACAGGCGTCGAAAGCGCCGTGGTCGGCCAGCACGTGACAGTCGAGCGCGGTGATCTTCCCGTCCTTCGTCGCCGCGATCCTGCCGGTCATGTGATAGTCGCGCGCGAACGCCGTCGCCGTCAGGTTCTCGATGCGGTCCTCGATCCACTTGATCGGTACGCCGGTGACGATCGACGCCACGGCGGCGCAGATATAGCCCGGATAGACGCCGACCTTGTTGCCGAAACCGCCGCCGATATCCGGCGAGATGATACGGATATTGTGCTCCGGGATATTGGTGATCAGCGAGGCCACCGTGCGCACCGCGTGCGGCGCCTGGAAGGTTCCCCAGATGGTCAGCTTGCCGTTCACCTTGTCCATGGAGGCAACGCAGCCGCAGGTCTCTAGCGGGCACGGATGGACGCGCTGGTAGGTGATCAGCTCCTCCGCGACCACCTCGGCGTCCGACAGGGCCTTCTGCGTCGCCTCGTGGTCGCCGACCTCCCAGGTGAAGATGTGATTGTGGTGCTTGCGCGGTCCGTGCGCACCCTCCTCCTTGTCTTTTATGTCCTCGCGCAGGAGCGGCGCGTCGGCGTCCATCGCCTTGAAGGCATCGACGAGGGCCGGAAGCTCCTCGTATTCGACCTCGACGAGCTCGACCGCGTCGGCCGCGACATAGCGGTTCTCGGCAACGACGAAGGCAACCTCCTGGTTCTGGAACAACACCTTCTCGTCAGCCAGTACCGCCTGCACGTCTCCGGCCAAGGTCGGCATGTAATGCAGGTTGAGCGGCTTCAGGTCTTCCGCCGTCAGGACGGCGACCACGCCGGGTACCGCGAGCGCCGCGTCCTTGTTGATCGACTTGATGCGGGCATGTCCGTAGGGCGAGCGGACGAAATCGCCGAACAGCATGCCGGGCAGCTTGATATCGTCGACATAGTTCCCCTTGCCCTGGGTGAAACGGGCGTCCTCGACGCGCTTGCGCGCGCTGCCGAGGCCCTGGAGTTTTTCCGCGCGTTCCGCCGCACTCGGTGTCTGGACGTTCATTCTGCCGCCTCCTTCGATGCGTTGAGCTGGCTGGCCGCCGCGCTGATCGCCTTGACGATGTTCTGGTAGCCGGTGCACCGGCAGAGGTTGCCGGAGATGCCGTAGCGGATCTCCTCTTCCGTGGGATCCGGATTCTCCTGCAGCAGCCGGTAGGCCCGCGTGATCATGCCCGGGGTGCAGAAGCCGCATTGCAGGCCGTGATGTTCGCGGAACGCCTCCTGTAGCGCGTGCAGCGTCCCGTCTGGCGCGGCGATGCCTTCGATCGTCGTTACCTCGGCTCCGTTGGCCTGGGCTACGAACATCGTACAGGATTTAACCGACTGGCCGTTAAGGTCGACCGTACAGGCGCCGCAATGGCTGGTGTCGCAGCCGATATGCGGGCCGGTCAGGTTCAACTCCTCGCGCAGGAAATGGATCAGCAGGGTTCTCGGCTCGGCAAGCCCTTCGACCGGCTTGCCATTGACCGTCATCTTGACGTGCATTTTCGACATGGTTGTCTCCGAATCGTTCGATCAGGCCGCGCGCTCGGCGGCCTTCGCGATCGCCCGGCGCACCATCACGCCCGCGACCCTTTTCCTGAAATCAGCCGGCCCGCGCCCGTCGGCGGACGGGTTGGCTGCAGCCTCCGCGGCCTGGACGGCGGCATCTACGGCAGCCGGTTCAAGTCCGCTTCCGGCCAGCGCCTGGCCGGCGGCGTCGGCGAATATCGGTGTGTCGGCGACATTGGTCAGCGCGACTGCCGCCGTCTTGCAACGCCCGCCGTCCATCGTGAGGACCACGGCCGCGGCGGCGGTAGCATAGTCGCCGATCTTGCGTTTCTGTTTCTCGTAGGCCTGTCCATGGCCGGCCGGTGGGGTTTTAAAGCGCACCGCTGTCAGCACCTCGCCGTCCTTCAGCGCGGTGAAATAGGCCGCCTCGTAGAAGTCCCGTGCCGCAATTTCACGCGAACCGTCGCTTCCTTCGACCAGATAGGTGGCGTCGAGCGCCTGCATGATCGCCGGCATGTCGTTGCCCGGATCGCCGTTGGCAACGTTGCCGCCGATCGTTCCCAGGTTGCGCACCTGGGGGTCGGCGATCTGCAACGCGGCCTCGCGCAGGATCGGGCACTGACGGGCCAACATTTCCGAGCCGATGATCTCGGCCTGCCGCGTCATGGCTCCGATGGTGATGGTGCCGCCGGATTCGGAGATCCCGCTCAATTCGGCGATGTCCTGAAGGTCGACAATATGTTCCGGCATCGCCATGCGCAGTTTCATCATCGGTATCAGGCTGTGTCCGCCGGCCAGCACGCGGGCGTCATCGCCGAGTTCGGCGAGCAGCTTCACGGCTTCGCCGACACTGTTCGGCCGGTGATAATCAAAAGCTCCGGGAATCATATGTTTCCTCCTGCCCGCCCGCTTCATGCGGGCTGTTGTCAGGCTCGGGAGGTTGGCACAGCGGCCCGTTCGGCGGCATGGGAATCTATCCGTCCGCCCTATCGCTGCATGAAATGCGTCATGGCTGCACGAATTGCGGATTGCCGCAGCCGGGACCGGCTGGCGTACCGCTCAGCTCAGACCGAGCGCATGCTGGACATCGGAAATGCGCGAACGGCTGACCGGAATGCGCAGGTCGTCGGAATTGTTGACGAAACAGAAGGCCTTGTCGCCTTCCCGCCTGAACCCCGAAACATGGCTCAGATTGACGAGATAGCTGCGGTGTGTCCGGATGAACTCGCCGACGCCGACAGCTTCGGCGACGCGGGAAATCGGCCATGGACAGAAGAACTCGCCGTTCCCGTTGATCACCCGGCTGTAGTGCCCCTCCGCGCGGATTGCCGCGATCTGGTCGGCTGACAGAAACCGGATCGTCTTGTCCCGCTCGTAGGGTATGCGGTTGGCGAACGCGCCCTGGCGCCGCGGACCGGCATCCGCCGCTTTCGAGAACAGCGCGTGCCCCTGCGGCGGCTGGCTGGCGGCCATTGCCGTGGCCGGGGATGAATTGGCGCCTTCCGTGCCTTCGAGAACCGGCCCCGCCCGGCCTTCCGATACAGCTTCGATTGGAATGGCCATCAGCAGGAAGAGGCCGCAGATCACGAACGACGCGACGGCGACAATCAAGGCCAGCAGGCCCGACGACAGCAGCGGCTCAACCGAACCCGTACTCTCGGACAACTCGAAGCGGGTGAACGCCATCGCCGTATAATGCATGGATGCCACAGCCAGGCCGAAGGCAACCGCACCGAATGTCAATGTCGGCAGGGTGCGACGGCGATAGGCCAGTTCGAACGCGAAGATCGACGAGACGATGGCGATCAGCATGGAAAGCGCCACACCTTCGGCGCGATAGCTCACACTGAGCTCGCCGGTTATCGCCGACATGCCGAGATAGTGCATCGAGACGATGCCAAGCCCCGCCAGCGTGCCGGCGATGACGATGCGCAACTGGTCCCGTTCACCGAAATGCAGAACGATCAGGCCCACGCCGGTCATCAGGATGGCGACCAGCACGGAGCCGAGCGTAGGCAACGCCGCATAGGTGATCGGCACGTCGAGCACCATGGCCAGCATGGCAATGAAATGCATCGACCAGATGCCGCCTCCCAGGGCAATCGCCGCCTTGGCGATGCGAGGCCGGCGTTCGGCCGGCGCAATCAGGCTCAGCCCGCTCGCCATCCTGAGGCCCGTGAAAGAGGCCATGATGGCGACCAGGATCGATGCGACAATCAGAACAGGATCGTGGCCGGCACT
>DATHRP010000767.1:0-4443 GCA_035465195.1 Afifellaceae bacterium
GCGAAACAGCCATCTCACGACGCGTCAGTACGCGCGCCTCGTTTCGCAATGGATATCGAGCATTGGCCTGGACCCTTCGATGTACGGGACGCACTCACTGCGACGGACGAAAGCGACGCTGATCTATCGAAGGACAGGCAATCTGAGAGCTGTTCAGCTGTTGCTCGGCCACAGCAAGATCGAGAGCACGGTACGATACCTCGGTGTCGAAGTTGATGATGCCCTTGCGCTCGCCGAGCAGCTGGATGTCTGAAATTCGGGGCGGAGCAGACATGCTTCGCCCATCTTCAAAGAGGCGATTTATGACCCGGTGCGGACATCCGGCTGTCCTGAAATCGATTTTGGATTATTCAATTGCCGGCCTGGCTAACGTCCCTCGAACACCGGCTCGCGCTTTTCCATGAAAGCGCGGCGTCCTTCCTTGTAGTCCTCGCTGGCAAAGCATTCCGCGACGAGCCGGTCGCAGAGATCGAGATCGCGTTCGTCGGAGCTCTTGAGGACTTCCGTGGAAATCAATTTCATAGCCCTGACTGTCAGCGGCGCGTTCGCCGCGATCTTTTCGGCATACTGTGTCACGAAGCTTTCCAGTTCGTCCTCTGCAACGACTGACTGCGCCAGGCCCAGCCGATAGGCCTCGTCGGCACCGATACGCTCGGCAGTGAACATCAGGTGCTTTGCGGCAGCCGGACCGATCAGATCGGTCAGGCGTTTGATGGCCGGATAAGGGTAGCCGAGCGCCAGGCGGGCTGCCGGCATGGCGAATTTTGATTTCTCCGAGCAGAAGCGAAGGTCGCAAGCCACCGCAAGATTGAGACCGCCACCGATGCAATAGCCGTTGATCATTGCGACTGTCGGTTTCGGGAAGCCGTAGACCCGGTCATAGACCATTCTCGTGCGTTCGTTGTAATGACGCACAGCCTCTTCCGAGCCGCGCTCGCTTTCGAATTTCGAGATGTCGGCGCCCGAAACGAACGACTTGCCGCCGGCTCCGGACAACACCATGACGCGCACATCGTCGTCGTCGGCGAAGTCATCAAGGATCGCGTCGGCCGCAGCCCACATTTCGAGAGAAACCGCGTTATGCTTTTCCGGTTTGTTGAAGATCATGTGGCCGACAAAGCCCTGCTTTCGGGCCACCATCTTGTCACTCTGCTGTTCCATTTCGTTCCTGTACGGTTAAGTCGCTGTATCGATTCCTCGTGTCAGATGATATTCCGCGCGCGCAAGTCGCCGATGCGGTCTTGGTCGTTGCCGAGTTCGGCCAGGATCTCCTCGGTATGTTCGCCGCGCTCAGGCGGGCGCTGGACAATGCCGCTGGGCGTGCGCGACATCACGATCGGCTGTCCGACAAATTTCGTCGCGCCGAACGGCACGGTCTCACCCGGCTGTGCGATGCCCAGGTGCTCGACTTGCGGGTCCGCGAAAACATCGTCGATGGCGTAAATCTCGCCGCACGGCACCCCGCTGCCGATCAGAAGGTCGATCACCTCGCGGCTTGTCATTGACTTCGTGATCGCCTCGATCTCCGAATTCAGCCGATCCCGGTTCGCCAGTCGCGATTTATTGTCCCTGTATTCCGGCATCTCGATCCATTCCGAACGCCCGATGGCCTCGGCGAAGCGTTTCCAGATCGTCTCGCCTGCAATGGCCAGGTTGATGGCGCCGTCAGAGGTCTCATAGACGCCCGTCGGCACGCTGGTGGGATGGTTGTTGCCGGCCTGGCCAGGGACTTCGCCCTTCATCAGCCAGCGCGCGGCCTGAAAATCGAGCAGGAAGATCTGGGACTGGAGGAGGGAGGTGTGGAGCCATTGCCCCTCGCCCGATTTGTCCCGCTCGATGATTGCCACGAGAATGCCCATCGCGCAGAACAGGCCTGCGCTAAGATCCGCGATGGGTATCCCGACGCGCATCGGTCCGCGCCCCGGCTCGCCCGTAATGGACATCAGGCCACCCATGCCCTGCGCGATCTGGTCGAACCCCGGCCGGCCGGCGTAGGGGCCGTCCTGACCGAATCCGGATATGCTGGCCAGGATGATCTTCGGATTGACCGCGCAAAGGCTTGCATAGTCGATGCCGAGACGCTCCTTCACGTCGGGGCGGAAATTCTCGACGACGACGTCGGCGCCCTCGACCAGCTGAAGGAAAATGGCGAGGCCTTCGGGGTCCTTCAGGTTCAGGGTGAGGCTGCGCTTGTTGCGCTGAAGATTCTGAAAATCCGGCGTGTGGCGGGCAGCCCCCAGCGCGCCGTCCGGCTCCAGGCTTTCCGGCGGCTCGATCTTGATGACATCGGCACCCCAATCGGCCAGCTGCCGCGTCGCGGTCGGCCCGGACCGCACCCGGGTGATGTCCAGCACGCGGATATGCGAAAGGGCGTTGGACGCGGGGATGTGGGACATGTCTATTTCCTCCGGTGCGCGACGGCACTTCCGATCGCCGTTCGCATCGCTATTCGGCGAATTCGCCCAGGCGATCGAGATTGGGCTGTTCGAAGAGCGTCTCCGCGAATGCCGCCATTTGCGCGGCACGGCTGTCGCTCCACCCCCCGAAGCGCGCATTGGCCTGGAACTTCGACTTCAGTTCCCCGGCGTCGAGCGGAGCGCCGCGACCGCCCCGCAGGCAGGGCTGTGTCGCAGTGAACTGACTGCCGTCTTTCAACGTGACAAGCAGGTCGCCTGTATAGTTGCGCGGATATTCGTTATCCGGGTCGATTTCATAGCTCAACTTCGCCGCAAGCGTCAGGATGGCCGGATCCTTGATACGATCCTCGGTGAACTGCCGCAGGCCGGCGTCGCCGTCCTGCATCGCCACTGCTACGCAATAGGGCACCGAGAATTTGGCGCCGTAGGAGGTCGACGGAGCGATCTTCTCCGCAGTCGGTTCCCAAAGCCGGTGGACCGTACCCTCGCCAACCTTTGCAACAATCGATTTGATATCGCCCGGATCGGCAATCTGGCCGCGGAGTTTCAGCGCGCAGTCGATGAAGGGCTGTGCCATCGTTCCGCAGGCGTATGGCTTGAAGGCGAGGTTCGCAACTTCCCATCGAGATCCCCAGCCGTCACGCAAGTGCGAGAAATCGCGATCGATTTCAGGCACAGCGAAGGCCCGGAACGCGCCGTGCTCGCCTTCGAAAACACTGCGCGGACCGAGGAACCCGCCCTCGGCCATACGCGCCGCCCGCCATCCCGCCGCGGCCGCCCAACCCGGATGCATGCGCTTCGTCCAGGTGCCTTCGGCAAGATATTCGATGATACCGGACGCCATGCTGCCGACAATGCCGAGGGCGGACGCCACACGCTCCGCCGGCAGGCCGAGCGCGGTCGCGACGCCCGCAGCCGCACCGAAAGCGCCGCAAATTGCCGTCGGATGAAAGCCCTGCCGGTGTATCGCCGTCGGCGCGACCAGGGCGAGGCGGCACACCAGTTCCGAACCGGCCGCCATGCCGCGCAGAACGTCGCTGCCCGACAGGCCACGCTGTTCAGCGGACGCCAGGAGGGACGGAACGATCACGGCGCCGACATGGACCGGCGTGCCCTCGAACGTATCGTCGAAATCCTCGCCGTGAACCGCCGTGCCGTTGACGAGAGCGGCCGACATGGGGTCGAAGCTGCCGGCGTGTCCGATGGCCGTGCAAGGCCCCGTGCCGTCCGAGGAGGCGATCACGGACCGCATGTAGTCCATGCCGCGCGCCGCAACCATCAGGCCCAGCGAGTCCAGCAATGTGCGCTTCATGGCCAGTCCGACATCGGGCGGCACATCGCAGTCGTTCAGACCGGCCGCCCAATGGGCAAAAGTCTCGGCTGCACAGGTTTCTGCAATCGTCATGGCAGGTACAATCCACCGTTCACATGATAGGTCTGGCCGGTGAGGTAGTCCGAGTCGGGACCGCACAACAAAACGATCACGGCGGCCACTTCGCCGGGAAGGCCGCGCCGACCGACCGGGGGCAGCGCCTTGGCCGGGTGCTTGCCGCGTGGACCGGATGATGCACCGCGTTCCGTCTCGATCTCGCCCGGCACGACGCAATTGGCCGTAACGCCGGTGCCGGCATATTCGATGGCGAGTGCCTTGGAAAAGCCGACCAGTGCTGCTTTCGATGTCACGACATGGGCGCGCCCGGCCGCGCCGATATGGCCGGTGAGGCCGCCGATATTGACGATGCGTCCCCAACCACCGGCGACCATCTGATCGATCACCGCGCGGCTGCAGAGGAATGCGGCGTCCAGATTGACGGCAAGCACCGTTCGCCATTCCTCCAGGCCCATTTGGTTGAACGGCACCGCGCGGCGCAGTGCGGCGTTGTTGACGAGGACGGATACGCGCCCGATCTCCTTTGCCGCTTCAGCCAGTCGAGTGGCCGTGTCGGGGACCGTCAGGTCGCCGAGGATCACCGACGCCGTGGAGCCCTCGTCCGCGACCAAAGCGGCCGTTTCCTTCAGGGCCGCT
>DATHRP010000768.1:0-1946 GCA_035465195.1 Afifellaceae bacterium
GAACGGCTTCGTCGATCGTGTGTACCTGACCGTTGTGAAAATAGGGCGCCGTATACACGAGATTGCGCAGCCCTGGAACCCGCCAGATGTTCTTGTCCGCATCGTTCCCCGTAACCGTTGCACGACCCGTATCGCTCAGGAAATCGTACTTTGCGACGTAGGAGCTATCCGGGAAGGTCGGGAACTTCATGAAGAACCCCGTGCCGGACGCCATCTCCGGGCCGCTGAAGTTCGGGCCCTGATGACAACTCGTGCATCCCACCTCGGCAAATGTTGCCAAGCCACGGGACTGCTGGTCGGTGAGTGCCTCGAGATCGCCCTTCGCATAACGGTCATAGGCGCTGTTCGGCGTGATCAATGTGCGCTCGTAGGCGGCAATTGCCTTGGCGGCGTTGTCCATCGTCACCACGTCGCCGGCGCCGAACGCTTTCTCGAAATAAGGCTTGTAGCCGGGAATGTGTTTCACGCGATCGATGACGGCGTCCAGATTTGGCATCCCCATTTCGATCGGGTTCGCCGGCGGTCCCTTCGCCTGGTCCTCGAGTGCCGCGGCGCGTCCGTCCCAGAACTGGCTCGACAGAAATGCCGCGTTCCACACCGACGGTGCGTTGCGACCCCCGACATGACCATGCACGCCGATGGAAGTTGGGCGATGGTCATCGCCGCCTTCCATGATGTTGTGGCACGAGAAACACGAAACATTACCGCTGGAGGACATACGTGTGTCGAAATACAGCATTTTGCCGAGCTCGACCTTGGCCGGGGTGGTCGGATTGTCCGACGGCGCCGGTGCGATGTCGGGCAAGGCTTGCCAGGGTCCGGCCGCCACCGCGGGGGCCGCGGTGGTGAGTGCGATCAGAATGCAGACTGTAATACTGCGCCGCGAGCGATTGACTAACGTATTGCGTGTACTGCCAAACATGTGAGCCTCCTTTCCCGCCAATAGCGGGAGCGAGCGTGACCACAAGGCCAGCCCTTGACTCCTTCCATGCTTGCACTGTTCAGACGCAACGATCTTGATATGAATCAAGATGAGAAATGGGGCGCAGAGTATGTCCGTCCCCCGCGTCCCCTCTTACCCGACGCGCAATCCGGGCGCTGACGCGGGTCAGGCGGAGAAGTTTTTCGGATCGACGTCGAACCAGGTCGCCGCCGCCCAGGCCAGTGGCTTGCCCCCGGCGTCGAACAGGGCAGAGCCGGTGTAGTGTTTGCGCCCCGTGTCGACCCTCGCATCGTCGGCCGGGTCAATGATGGGCCAGCCGATCACCACCAGGTCCCGATCCACGGGAACCGGCTCTTCGATGTGCACCGCAAATTGCCCCAAAACGGCGACCCGTCCGCCCGGGTGCAGGTAGGCCCAGCCGCTGGGGCAGTCCAGCGCGGCCCAGACATAGCGTGGCCTGACAAGACCGTCCGCGCCGGCCAGGCCGGGATCCGGCCGCCAGGGGCTGGCCACCCGGCTGCCGTCATCGGTGGCGCCCGGGAAAATCCGCAGGCCGTCGCCGGCTTCGCGCTCCGGGCCGCAGACGAAGCAGCTGTGGAAGGCGTGCGCCTCGAAGCCGCGGAAACGGGAGCTGAGCGCACCCGCCTCGTCCGGTGAAAGCGGCGCGGGCAGGGTCAGCTCGAGGGGCTGCGCCTGGGCCTGGGCGACGACCTGCTCGCCGTCCATGAGGCTCGCGCCGCTTGCGTCCGCCACGACGCTGAGTTCCCGCTCCAGCGGCGGCGGCCGCAACAGGCGCACCCGGCAATCGCCGTCGATGAATTCCGCCAGCCGGCCGCAGACATAGCCGCCGTTGCCCGAACGCGGCGGCCCGCGGAAGCGGCGCTCGATGCGAATCGTGGCCGGCGTGCGGCTCATGGCCGGTGCGGCGCGCCGGGATCAGGAGCGCGGCGCATGGGCTTCCTCATAGGCTGCAATGGCTTCTTCGTTCTCCAGGATGAAATCC
>DATHRP010000769.1:0-3120 GCA_035465195.1 Afifellaceae bacterium
GGGTTGCCGGTCGAACCGGTTCGCGCACAGGGGCTTTTCAACCGGCTGTTCGACGAGCTGCGATACGACTACCGCGACAGAAACCGGGTCCGCCGGTATAACGCGCCGGGCCGCGAGTGGCGGACAAAACGCAGAATAAAACAGCGGTCCGCAAGGACAGTCCGGGTCAAGAGCCCAAGATATTACACGTACAAGCCCGATGCGCTGATCACCGCCTCGCTTGCAAGCCTTGCCGAGCCGACCGGCGGCGACGTCGATCAGGCATTCGTCGCTTCGCCCTTCGAGGAAGCGCGCGAGCATCTTGCCTCTTTCCGGATCAGGACACTCCCCGAGGTCGCAGCGGCGATCAAGGCGCACTATTCGGAGGATCCGCGTTTCATCTGGGTGACCGACGGTCGCCCGAACGCGAAGGCCAGCGCGGCGCTGGCGCGTCTGGAGACCGCCGACGCGTTCGGGCTCTCCTCCGGCGACTCCGTGGTCGACCTTCCGGCTACCGGTTTCGGCGCCGCCGGCGGCGCCGAAAGCTCGACGAGCCTGGTGGAATTCGAGATGGATCTGTAGGCCAAGGTGCTGACCTACGTGCTGGACGCGACGCGCGGACGGATAGATCCCCACAGGATCTCGGGCTATCACGATTTCGTCCGCAAGACCGTCGACCTCAACCAGGTGCTGCGCATCGTCGCGGATTCGGCCAATGTCGACGCATATCTCGTCGCGCGCCATCCGGACAATCCGCCGTTCAGGGCGCTTGTCGCCGAACTCGCCGACCTGCGTTCGCGGGACGGCGCGGCGCCCGTCCAGATCGCCGCCGGCACGTTCCTGCGGCCCGGCGGCACCAGCAGCGAACTCCCCGACATCGTCGCCGCGATCCGCCTGCGCGGCAGCGAAGCGCTGACGGCCGATCACGCCGGAACGCTTGAAGACTATGACGAAGGCACATCCTATACGCGCGACCTGGTCGCCATGGTCCGCGATTTCCAGCGCGAGAACGGCCTTGCCGCCGACGGGATCGTCGGCAGGAAGACCATCGGCGCGCTGACGACCATGAGCGTCCACGACAGGATACGGAAGATCGAACTGGCGATGGAGCGCCTCAGGTGGCTGCCGCGCAATCTGGGCCGGCAATATGTCTTCATCAACCAGCCCGCCTTCACCGCGAGCTATGTCGGCAAGGACGCCGAGCCGCTGACCATGCGCGCCGTCGTCGGCAAGACGTCCAACCAGACAAGCTTCTTCATGGACCGGGTAGAGAGGGTCGAATATCACCCCTACTGGAGCGTGCCGCGTTCGATCCTGGTCAACGAGATGGTGCCGAAGCTCTACCGCAACCCGTCCTATCTCGACCGGCTCGGCTATCAGGTCACGACGGCTTCCGGCCGTCGCGTGTCGTCCCGGTCGGTCAACTGGTACCGGGTCGCGACCAACAAGACATCGGTTGCCGTTCGCCAGCCGCCCGGGCCGAAGAACGCGCTGGGCGAACTCAAGATCCTGTTTCCCAACAAGCATGCGATCTACATGCACGACACGCCGGCGAAAAAACTGTTCAACGAGGACGTCCGCGCCTTCAGCCACGGCTGCGTCAGGCTGCAGGACCCGCGAGCCATGGCCGCCGCCGTCCTCGGCAAGACGACCGACTACGTCGCCTCGCGGATCGCGAAGGGCCGCAACAGTTCCGACCACGTGACCGCAAACATACCCGTCTACGTGGCCTATTTCACCGCATGGCCCGATCCGCAGACCGGCGAGGTGCACTATTTCGACGACATCTACGAGCGCGACGCCTATCTGCAGCGCGCCATAGAACGCACGGATCTGGAACGCCACGGCGAGAGCTGACAAACGCGGACATGGGCGGCACTACTCAGGCAGCCATGATTGAACCGAGCTGACTGTCGCCTAGACATTCGAGCCGCGAATGGCGTCGCAGACAGCATCGGTGACGTCCTGCGTTGTCGCGGACCCGCCGATGTCCGGCGTCTTGATTCCGGCCTCGCAGACCTTCTCCACTGCCGTCATGAGTCGCTCCGCCGCATCACTCTCACCCAGATGATCGAGCATCTGCGAGGCTGTCCAGAACGTCGCCACAGGGTTGGCGATCCCCTTGCCGGTAATATCGAACGCGGAGCCGTGGATGGGCTCGAACATTGACGGATAACGCCGCTCCGGGTCGATATTGCCGGTGGGCGCGACACCGAGGCTCCCGGCGAGCGCGCCTGCCAGGTCCGACAGGATATCAGCGTGCAGGTTTGTGGCGACGACTGTGTCGAGGCTCTGCGGAAACTTGACCATGCGCACGGTCATCGCATCGACCAGCACCTTGTCCCAGGTCACGTCCGGGAATTCCTGCGCGACCTCTGCGGCTATCTCGTCCCACATCACCATGCCGTGCCGTTGGGCGTTCGACTTTGTAACGACGGTGAGCATTTTGCGGGGCCGCGACTGCGCCAGACGGAAGGCGAAGCGCATGATCCGGGCGACGCCGGCGCGCGTGAAGACGGCGACCTCGGTGCCGACCTCCTCCGGCAATCCGCGATGCGCACGGCCGCCCATGCCGGCATATTCGCCCTCGGAATTTTCGCGCACGATGACCCAGTCCAGGTCGCCCGGACCGACGCCAGCGAGCGGCGAGGCGATGCCGGGCAGGATCCGGGTCGGCCGCACGTTGGCATACTGGTCGAAGCCCTGGCAGATCGGCAGCCGCAGTCCCCAGAGCGTTATGTGATCGGGAACGTCCGGAGCACCAACGGCGCCGAAGAAGATCGCGTCGAAATCCTTCAATTGCTCGGTCCCGTCCTCGGGCATGAGGGCCCCGGTTCGCTTGTAGCGCTCCGACCCCCAATCGAACTCGGTCACGTCGAGGGTGAACCCTCCGTCGCGCTTCGCCAGCACCTCGAGCGCCTGCAGTCCGGCGCCGATGACTTCGGGGCCGATACCGTCGGCGGGGATGGATGCGATCTTGTAAGCCTTCATGAGTGGGTTCCGGTTCTGGTCGCTTGCAGGTCGGCCGGTATGCCAGAGAGGATCGGGCCGCGGGGCCGCAAACCTGTATCCTCCGTGCACCGCCGGCGTTGGGAGTGAATCTAATCCGGCTGCCGCCGCTTTCTCAATCGCCAATATCGC
>DATHRP010000770.1:0-4452 GCA_035465195.1 Afifellaceae bacterium
TAGAGATAGGTGCCGTCCTCGCGGACCAGCACCGGGTCCGACATGGAGGCCAGGTCGATGGTCTGTTCGCCGCGGTAGAGATCCGTCCAGCTGCGGTCCGTCCGCCGCATGTCGGCCGGATTGCCCTCGAAATTGGGCAGCAGGAAGCGCCAGTGCGGGCGGCGGCCGGCGGCCTCCAGTTCGGCCCGCCCGGCATCCGTCAGCTTCAGCGCCCGGCGGTCGTAGACCGGGGGAAGGCCGCGCGCCCTGCGCCGGCTCCTGATGCGGTCGAGCTCGTCCGGCGTCTCGTAGCAGGGATAGAGCAACCCCCTGTCCTTCAAGCCCGCCACTGCCCGGTCGTATTCCGCAAGCCGGTCCGACTGGCGCTCGATCCGGTCGGGCTCGATGCCGAGCCAGCGCAGGTCCTCCAGAATCGCGTCGGCGTATTCCTGCCGCGAGCGCTCGCGGTCGGTATCGTCGAAGCGCAGGATGAAGCGGCCGTTGCGGCTCCGCGAGAACAGCCAGTTGAACAGGGCCGTGCGGGCGTTGCCGACATGAATGTGACCGGTCGGCGACGGCGCGAACCGGACCGTGACCGGCGCCGCGCTGGAATTGTTCTCGTTCATGGCCGGTGTGTAGCGCCAGCAGGCACCGGCGGCAACCGGAAGCTAGCGGAGCTAGACCGCGGCCGCCGACAGCGCGGCGCGGGCCTGCAGGTGCCGGCTGACAAGGAGCAGGCCGGCCGAGACGACGGCGCAATAGACACCCATGACGTGGAGCTGGACGGCCAGGGTCACGCCATGATCGATCAGCAGGCCGACGAAACCCGGGCCGAGAGCGCTGGAGAACACCATCAGCGCCATGATCACCGAACGGATGGCGCCGAGATGGCGCGTACCGTAGGCCTCGGGCCACAAGGCGCCGTTCAGGGTGCTGGTGAAGGCCGAATTGACGCCGAACAGGACCATGAAGACCGGTATCGCGACCGGGCCTGACAGGCCGGCCAGGACGAACAGGCCGACCGCCATCGGCAGGAGCACGCCCGGAAGCAGCCGGACGGCGCCCCAGCGGTCGATCGCCCAGCCGAGCACAAGCGCGCTGACGACCGTGGTGGAGGCGAACAGCGGATAGGCGCTTGCAAAGAGACCGACCTCCCAGCCCTTGGTCTCGACCAGATGGATCTGGTGGAACATGATCGCCGTGCCGATGAAGGGCGGCGCGAGCATGCCGAGATTGATCAGCCAGAACACCGCGTCGCGCAGCACCTGACGGCGCGTCCAGTCGCGGACCGGCGGGCGCGACCGGTCGATCTCGGCCTGGATCGCCGACGGCGTCCGCTCCACCGCATAGAGCATGCGGATCGCCGGAAGGGCGAAGACGAGCAGGACCAGGGCGCCGAGCGCCCAGGTCTGGCGCCACCCGACCAGGTCGGAGACCAGGACGGCGAGCGCCGGCAGCAGCGCAACGGCGGTATCGAAGCCGAGGGCGACAATGGCGACCGCGCGCCCCCGGTTGGCGGCGAACCAGCGGCCGGTCGAGGTGAACGCAACCTGGGGCATCATGCCCTGGCCGAAAAGCCGCAGTCCGAATATCAGCGCAAGCAGCATGACGGCCGAGCCGGCCATCGACATTGCAAGGCAGGTGACCGCAAGCCCGATGATGACGAGCGACGCCACCAGGGCTGGCGGGTGGCGGTCGACCGTCGAGCCGATCCAGACCATGGTCGCGGCGCTGGCGATCGTTCCGGCCATGTAGATGAGGCCGAAATCGCCATGCGACAAGCCGAACTCGGCACGGATGTCGCCGGCGAACAGGCCGATGAAAAAAGTCTGGCCGAAGCTCGACCAGAACATCAGCAAAGCGCCGCCGAGCAGCCAGCGGGCATTCTCCCTGAGAAAGGCAACAGGGATCAATGTCCGGCCTTTCCGACAGTGAGGGCGTGGAGCAGAAACGCGGCTTCAGGCATCCCGGTACCGGTTGGTGATCGGATAGCGCCGGTCGCGGCCGAAATTGCGACGGGTGATCTTCACGCCCGGGGCGGCCTGCCGGCGCTTGTATTCCGCGATGTAAAGGAGATGCTCGACGCGCCTGACCACCGGCTCCTCGTAGCCCATGGAGACGATCTCGTCGACCGAGCGCTCGTCCTCGACCAGGGCGTTGAGGATCGCATCAAGGTCGTCGTAGGGCGGCAGCGAGTCCTGGTCGGTCTGGTCCTCGCGGAGCTCGGCGGACGGGGCCTTGTCGATGATCGACTGCGGGATCACCGTGCCGCCCGGGCCCTTGAACTCGGGCAGCCGGTTTTCGTTGCGCCAGGCCGACAGCCGGTAGACCTGGGTCTTGTAGAGATCCTTGATCGGATTGAAGCCGCCGTTCATGTCGCCGTAGAGCGTGGCGTAGCCGACCGAGACCTCCGACTTGTTGCCGGTGGTCACCACCATCGGCCCGAACTTGTTGGAGACGGCCATCAGCGCGGTGCCGCGCACGCGCGACTGGATGTTCTCCTCGGTGACGTCCGGCTTGCGGTCGCCGAAGACCGGCTTGAGGATCGCCTCGAACGCCTCGACGGCATCGCCGATCGGCACGACATCGTATTCGACACCGAGCGCGTTCGCACATTCGGCGGCGTCCCTGAGGCTGAGCTCCGACGTGTAGCGGTAGGGCAGCATGATGCAGTGAACCCGGTCGGCGCCCAGCGCGTCGACGGCGATCGCGGCGCAGATCGCCGAATCGATACCGCCCGACAGGCCGAGCACGACGCTCGGGAAGCGGTTCTTCTCCACGTAATCGTGAAGGCCGATGACGCAGGCCCGCCAGTTCGCCTCGTCGAGGTCCGGCAGGGGGACCCTGGGCCCCTGGACGCAGCGCCAGGCGCCCTCACCGTCCTTCTGCCAGTCGGTCATGGCGATGGCGGCCTCGAACTGCGGCAACTGGAAGGCGAGCGTCCGGTCGGCATGGATCGCGAAAGAGCCGCCGTCGAATACCAGTTCGTCCTGGCCGCCGAACTGGTTGACGTAGATGATCGGCAGACCGGCCTCCACCACGCGGCTGACGACGACCTGGATGCGCTCCTCGGCCTTGTTCTGCCAATAGGGCGAACCGTTGGGGGTGATCAGCAGTTCCGCGCCGGTCTCAAGCAGGCACTCGACGACATCCTCGATCCAGACATCCTCGCAGATCGGCATGCCGATCCTGAGCCCGCGGAAATCGACCGGCCCTGGTAGCGGGCCCGGCTGGAACACGCGCCGCTCGTCGAAGACGCCGTAGTTCGGCAGTTCGACCTTGTGGCGCACCGCCTGGATTTCGCCGTCGCCGATCAGGAGCACGCTGTTATGCAGCTTGTCACCGTCGCGCCAGGGCGCGCCGACGATCGTCCACAGGCCGTTGGCGGTCTGCGCGGCGAGGCTCTCGGCGGCATGGCGGCAGGCGTCCTGGAACGACGGCTTGAGCACCAGGTCCTCCGGCGGATAGCCGGAGATGAAGAGCTCGCTGAGCACCAGCAGGTCAGCGCCTTCGGCATGGGCCTGGGCCCAGGCCTCCAGGGCCAGTTCGACGTTGCCGTGCACGTCGCCGACGATCGGGTTGAGCTGGCCGATCGCGATCCGCAGGCGGGTGGGACTGTCATCGTTCATGGTGCGGGTTTAACCCGCGTCCCACGCCGCCGCAACGCGAATTGCAGCGTTCAATCAGGCTGCCTGATCTGCGTGAAACGCATAGGCATCCATGGCGAGAACGCCGAATTCGCGCGAATCATGCAGCCGGACGCCCTGAGCGCCCTCGCCTGCCGCGCCAAGCGCCACGAACAGCGGCAGGAGGTGTTCGTCGGTGGGGTGGTTCTCGACGGCGAACGGCGCCTGCCTGCGGTAGTCGAGCAGCGCGTCGACATCGCCGTCGGCAAGCTTTTCGGCAATCCAGGCGGCGAAATCGTCGACCCACGCGGGCGACGCCTCGTCGCGGCGGCGCAGGCCGGCCGGCGTGAAGACCTCGCCGAGATTGTGGGTCAGCGAGCCGGAGCCGAGCACCAGCACATCTTCCTCCGTCAGCAGTCGCAGCGCCTGGCCGAGACCGTAGTGCCAGGCCGCATCGCGGGCCGGGTCGACCGACAATTGGGCGACCGGGATATCGGCCTCGGGATAGAGCAGCATCAGCGGCACCCAGACGCCGTGATCGTAGCCGCGCTTTTCCGTCATCCGCGGCTCGAACCTGCCGGCAGCGAGCAGGTCGAAGGCTCGCGCGGCGATGTCCGGCGCGCCGGGCGCCGGATAGACCATCGTGCGCAATTGGGGATCGAAGCCGCCGAAATCGTAGATCATGCCGGGCGCCGGGTCGGCGACCAATGTCGGGCCGTGCGTCTCGAAATGCGCCGAAACCATGAGGATCGCTCGCGGACGGGCGGTCTCGGCTCCGTAGCTTTTCAGGAACGCGTGCGCGGCGGTCGCCTTGATCGCGAGATCGGGTGCGCCGTGGGAAACGAAC
>DATHRP010000771.1:0-4747 GCA_035465195.1 Afifellaceae bacterium
CGAGGACCGGGCTTGCTCACTGAAAGCGAAGGAACAGGCAACATGTCCAGGCTGTAGGTGTGATGCTGGACCGGATCCGCTTCCAATGTGTCGGCGGAGGACGACCGACACTTCAATGATACATCGAGCTTTCGTCCCGCCGTGATGACAATTCAGTGAGTTTCCTCAGCATATTCGGTCCGCCTTTCGGGGCGGCCTTTTCTATGGGGGGCAGGCTTGTGGGCAGATATGGCCGCCTGATATTTTTTCTAGTGTTTTCAATAGCTTACAGGTGCCAATGGTGGAGGATATGTCCGCTAAGGAACTGGAACGCGCTCTTCCCGGGATCAGTGGCCAGTTCGCCCTCGATATCCGGGACGGGAGCAGGCGCCTGCTGGTGCGCGACCCGCTCGGCATCAACAAGCTGTTCTTCGCGGTTCGCGCTGACGGGAGCCCCGACAGCGACAATTTCCTGGTCTCGCTGGTCGAACGCGGCCACGCCTTGAAGGACATCTATTCCGTGCCCTCCGGCCATATCGCGCGCATCGACGCGGCCGCCAGGGAGCTGGAGCTCGAAAAATACGCAAACCTCGCCTTCAACGAGGGAAGTGGGGAAGGCGAGGGGGAAGACCTCGATCTCGACACCCGCGCGACGGAGATCCGGGCCCGCCTAGAGACGGTATTCGGGCGGCTCGCAAAGGTACTGGCCGGCCGGCCCCTCTACGTGACCCTGTCCGGCGGCCTCGACAGCACCACCATCGCCACGCTCACGCGGCGGCATATCGGCCCGTTCACGGCCGTCACCTTCTCGATGTCCGGCCCAGGAAACGAGGGGGAGGAGAGCGAAGACCTGCGTTTCGCCCGCCTCGTCGCCGACCGGCTCGACGTTCCGATCGAGACGGTGTTCGCAACGCCGGGCGAGATCGTCGCCCTCGTCGACGATGCGCTCGTCTGGGGCCAGGACTGGCGCGAGTTCAACGTCCACTGCGCCCTCGTCAACGCCCGCATCGCCGCGTATCTGGGCGAGCGCCACGCCGGCGGGGGCGAGGCCCGGCCGGTGGTGCTGACCGGCGACACGATGAACGAGCTCGTCGCCGACTATTCCCCTGTCAGCTATGCCGGATCGGAATTCTACGCGCTGCCGCGGCTCACCCCCGGCCGTCTCCGCCGCTTCCTGGTCTCCGGCCTCGACAGCGGCGACCGCGAGGTCGGCGTTTTCGCCCGCCACGGCATCGACGTCATCCAACCCTACGCCATGCTGGCCGACGCCTATGCCGCGCTGCCGGATGCCTTCGTCGCCGATCCAGGCGCCAAGCAGCGCCTGGTGGAAAAGGTCATGGGCGACGCCATCCCGCGCGAGATCTACGAGCGGCCCAAGGTGCGCGCCCAGATCGGCGGCGCCGACGAGGTCGGCGGCACGCTCGCCGCCCACGTCGATGCCGGCTTCACCGGCGAGCGGCTCCTTCGACGTTTCGCCGAACTGCTGCACTCGGATCCGCAGGAGGTCGGGCGCTTCATCCGCGCCGGCTTCTACCGCTTCACCAACCGCTTTCCGCGAGGAGATACCGACCGATGAGCCTCGGCACGCCTGAAACCCGCGCGAGCGCGCTGGAAAAATTCATCCGCGAGAATTTCCAGGTCGGCGACGACGACACCTATTTCACCCACGACGTCAGCCTGTGGGACGAAGGCTATGTGGATTCCACCGGCCTTGTCGAGGTGATCACCTTCATCGAGGAGGAGTTCGGCGTAACCGTCACCGACGAGATGCTGTTCTCGCCCGATTTCACCACGATCTCCGGCATGGCCCGGATGATCGGCGAGCTCGACCCGGAGGTCTCACGATGACTGACGACAGGACCCCACGCACCGGCGCGGCAGCCGTGCCGGAAATCGACCCGAACGCGGAGACCAGGCTGGTCCACTACACGATTGTCGACGGAAAGGCGACGCTTTCCAACGAGCAGTTGGCCAAGATCTTCCTGCAAGCGAAACAGGAGCGGCTTGTCCCGCTCGTCTTCTACAACATGGATCCGGATATGGGCCCGGAGCAATTCATCAACTTCTACGCGCCGGGCGGCCCCCGGCTGCTCTGGCTGATCGTCCATGGCAATCGGGTCGCCGGCTGGATCTGGATCGACGATCTGCAAAACCGCACGGGCCGCAGCCATTTCTGCTTCTTCCGCTGGGTGTCTGCCGCGAAACTGACCGAACAGATCGGCCGCGACACCTTCCGCACCATCTTCCAGGTGAAGTTCAAGAACGACGCGCAGATCCAGTTGCTCCGCGCCGAGATGCCGGGCTTCAACCGGCCGGGGCTGTGGTTCCTCGAGAAAGTCGGCTTCAAGGCGATTGGCGAGATGCCGGGTGCGGCGCTGCGCTACACCAGCGGCAGGTTCTACCCGATGACGTATCTCTATCTGACGCCGGATGCGATCCCGGACTAGGGAGAGGCGGGTCGCCGGGCGTCGGTCGTATCAACCGCTGGACTGAGCCTGGTCTGCACCCGGTTCCCTTTGGGAAACGGACACTGTTGCCCATGAGCTCCACCATCCGTCCGGCCGAAGCCTCCGATCTTGCCGCCGTTGAGCGGACCGTCGAGCGCGCCTACGCGCATTACGTTGAACGCATGGGCCGGAAACCCGGCCCGATGCTCGACGACTATGCCGCCCGCATCGCCGAGGGCCGAGTCCGCGTGCTGGAAAGCGACACGCACGGCGTCTGCGGCGTTCTCGTGCTCATCACGCAGGACGACGCCATGCTGCTCGACAATGTCGCAGTCGACCCGGCCGCGCAGGGCAGCGGCTTCGGCCGCCAGCTGGTCGCCGCGGCCGAACGGGCGGCGCGTGACGCCGGCTATGCGGTGATCCGGCTCTACACCCACGCGACGATGGCCGAGAACATCGCGCTCTACCAACGGCTCGGCTACCGCCGGGCGCACCGTGTAACGGATAAGGGGTTCGACAGGTTCTACATGGGAAACTCGCTCGCCTGAGCCCGCTCGGCCGCCTCAACGCCCGAACAGCGGCTCGCCGTTGATCTCGTGCCAGCGCACGATGTCGGCCCAGATATCCTCGGCCGTCTCGGCCGTCCAGAACAGCTCGCGATCCTCCGGATCGATCACGCCCTCGTCGACCAGGAAATCGAAGTCGATCGCCCGGTCCCAGAAGTCGCGGCCGACCAGCACCACCGGCACCGGCCTGATCTTGCGGGTCTGGATCAGGTTCAGCGTCTCGAACAGCTCGTCCATAGTGCCATAGCCGCCGGGGAAGGCGACCAGTGCCCGGGCCCGGTGCAGGAAATGCAACTTGCGCAGCGCGAAATAGTGGAAGCGCAGGCAGAGGTCCGGCGTGATGTAGGGGTTCGGATACTGCTCGGGCGGCAGGGTGATGTTGAGGCCGATCGTCTTGGCGCCGGCGTCGAAGGCGCCGCGGTTCGCCGCCTCCATGATGCCCGGCCCGCCGCCGGTCATGACGAAGATGCCGGAATGGTCCGGCCCGCCGTTCGCCGCGCCGACCAGCCGGCCGAATTCGCGCGCTACCGCATAGTAGCGGCTGTTCTCCAGCACCCGTCCGGCGCGGCGGAGCTCGCCCTCGCGCTCGCCGTCATTTCCCGCGGCGATCTCCGTCTTCAGCGCCTCGACCCGCCGCCTGGCCGCCTCCGGCTCCAGGATGCGGGTAGAGCCGAAGACCACGATCGTGTGTTGGATATCGTGCTCGCGGAACATCAGTTCCGCCTTCAGGTAGTCGAGCTCCAGCCGCTCGGCGCGGATCTCGTCGCGGGCGAGGAAGTCGACATCCTCGTCGGCCTGGCGGTAGCCGGGGCTCTCCAGCAGCCGCTGCACCCGGAGTGGCGCGTCCGGGTCTTCCAATGCGGGTTTGGGCGTCTGCTCCGGCAGCGGCCTGCGGCGCACTGCCGGCGGCGGCGGGCAGATGCATTCGTCGCGCTTCAGGCCGGCGCGGCTCTTGTCCTTCGCCATCTCGTCTCCCGCGGTTCGGTCGTATCCAAAGCCGGATCATAGCCGAAGGGCAGGGGCCGGTCTTGACCCCGATCAGACGCCGTCCCCGTCGCGGTCACGATTTCTTCTTGCCCTTCTTCTTCGCCTTCTTGCCCTTCTTCTTTTTTTTGGGATCGAGCCTTTCGAGGTCCGGATAGAGCCGCGTGAAGTCGTCCTCCTCGCGGCCCTGCTTCACCGCCTCGCGGATATAGGCATAGGTGTCGCGGCCGATATTCACCGTCGCGCCCAGCTTGTCGGCGAGCGCGATCGCCATGCCGACATCCTTGTCGAGGTTGTAGACGCGCGAGCGCCCGTCGAAGGTCCCCGACAGGATATGGTCGGGGAAGCGCCGTTCGGAGATGAAGCTGCGGGCATTGCCGGCGTTGAACACGGCGATCAGGTCCTTGAGCTCGATGCCGGCGCGCCGGCCGAGATGCGCCGCCTCGCAGAGCGCGAAGAAATTGGTGTGGGTGATCATGTTGTGGACCACCTTCATCGTGTGCCCGGTGCCGCTCCCGCCGAGGTAGATCAATGTCTTCGCCACCGGCGCGAGCCACGGCCGCGTACGCTGGAACGTCGCCTGGTCGCCGCCGATCATCAGCGTCATGGTGCCCTCGTCGGCGCCCTTCGCGCCGCCGCCGGTCATGCCGGCGTCCATGTAGGTGACGCCGGCCTTCGCCGCGCGCTTGGCGAGCTTCTTCGTGTAGACCGGGTCCGAAGTGGTGAAATCGTAGAGCACCAGGCCGCGCCGCGGATTGGCGAGGATCCCGT
>DATHRP010000772.1:0-2579 GCA_035465195.1 Afifellaceae bacterium
AAATGGTTTCGCGTGTTCGCGACGCCGTCGGCGCGGA
The DNA here is from genome assembly GCA_035465195.1 of Afifellaceae bacterium. Taxonomy (GTDB): domain Bacteria; phylum Pseudomonadota; class Alphaproteobacteria; order Rhizobiales; family Afifellaceae; genus CAMYKZ01. Next base: position 38 of record DATHRP010000772.1, read on the forward strand.
CGTCCGGCTTTCTTTGCATCTTCATGACACCCGCGGTCTCGGCATTGCCAATATGGTCGCGGGGCTGCAAGCCGGTGTTGCCACGTTCGACACGGCGCTGGGCGGTGTCGGCGGGTGTCCATTCATTCCCAAGGCCTCCGGCAATATCGCAACGGAAGATGCCGTGTACGCACTCGAAGAGATGGGCGTGCGCACGGGAGTCGACTGGCAAGCGCTTTGCAGACTTACGCTCGAGGTCGAGGAGAAGTTGCAGCGGCGGTTGCCCGGCCGAATGGCGCAATTGCAGAAGGAGGCAGCGTGATGGCGAAGAGCGCAGTCAAGGGGATCGGGACTCGCGAGATGCGGCATGTGCGGGTACTGGATCCGTTCAAGGACTCGCGTCCCCTATGGCTAGGATTGGAAGAAGAGGGATTTCGCAGAAAAGTCTTTCAAATCATAACGGACGAAACCGTCGGCTCTCACACCATGCGCGCCGGGCTTACGATTTTCGAGCCGGGTGAGCAATGCGCTCCTCACAATCATCCGGATTCTGAGGAATTCAACGTCGTCATGAAGGGCAGCGGGGTCGCCATCGACGTGACCGCCGGAACGAAGCAGTGCTTCAAGGAGCATGACTGGATCTTCATTCCGCAAGGGCACGTCCATATTCACTGCAATGACGGCGACGAGCCGCTCTGGCTTCTGTGGTGCTACGCGCCGCCGGGCGAACTGCCAACGCAGTAACCGACAAAAAGCCTGGAGATGGAGCGACCGCGATGAACAAGGTATCCGCGTTCGAGCGTCAGATCGGCGAGGAGCAACGTGCTCTGGTTTACGAACTTGTGGAAAGAGCGCGCCGCGCGCAGGGACAGATCAAAGACTACAACCAAGCCACCGTCGACCGGCTCTGCCAAGCGATCGGCTGGGCTACCGCGAACGAAAAGACGTTCACCCGCCTAGCCCAAATGGTGGTCGAGGAAAGCGGCCTCGGTGATCGCGAGGGGCGTCCGGCGAAACGATTCAAGATCATGGGGGTCTTGCGCGATGCGTTGCGGCAGAAGAGCGTCGGCATCATCGAAGAAGACCCTGAGAAGGGCATCGTGAAATACGCCAAACCCGTTGGTGTAATTGCATCCCTGGTGCCGACCACCAATCCGGCGCTGACGCCGCCATTCACCGCCATATACGCCCTAAAGGCGAGGAATGCCGTCATTTTTTCTCCGCATCCGCGCAGTCGCAATACCACCTTCGAGACCGTCCAAGTCATGCGCGAGACCCTGCGGGGGCTTGGACAGCCGGAGGATATCTTCCAATGCGTAGAACGGCCTAGCATCCCGCTCACCCAGGAGCTGATGGCGGTTTGCGACCTGACGCTGGCAACCGGCGGTCGGCCGATGGTGAAGGCAGCTTACAGCTCGGGCAAACCGGCCTATGGCGTTGGCGCCGGCAACTCGACCATGGTGATCGACGAGACCGCGGACATCGAGGAAGCTGCTCGCAATTCACGTATCAGCAAGACCTCGGATTTTGGCTCCGGCTGTTCCGCCGACGGAAATCTTCTGATCGAGGAAAGCATTTATGAGCGCATGCGTGATCAGCTGGTCTTGGAAGGGGGATATCTGTGCAACGAGGACGAAAAGTCGCTGCTCGAGAAGGCCCTCTGGGACGCGGAAGGCCGTCGCACGATGAACACGATCGCCGTCAGCGCGCAGCGGATTGCCGAAACGGCGGGCTTTTCGATTCCCGCGGACCGCAAATTCATCATGGTCGAGGAACAAAAAATCGGCAGGGAGTTCAAGTTCTCCAGCGAGAAGCTTTGCGTCGTGATGGCTCTTTTCCGGTATCAAAGTTTCGATCAGGCTCTCGACATGGTCCGGCAAATATTTGAGGTCGGCGGCAAGGGGCATTCCTGCGGCATCTACTCTTTCAATGACGAACATATCCACCGGCTGGCGATGGCCGCTCCGGTGAGCCGAATGATGGTGCGTCAACCGCAGTCCAAGGCGAACGCCGGGGCCTTCAATAACGGCATGCCTATGACGTCCAGCCTCGGATGTGGCATCTGGGGCGGCAACATCACCAACGAGAACATTCACTTGAAGCACTTCCTCAATGTCACCTGGGTGTCCCGCCCCATTCCCGAGGATCGCCCGAGCGAGGAAGAACTTTTCGGTGAGTTCTACGGTTCCAAGACCCTTTGACGAATTTTGGGGCTTATCAGCAACGCCGGAGTGCCTGATGAATATCACGACAACCGATCGATCCAAGGGCCTCGATCTGATTTCGAATCAGTTGGTGCGTTACCTGGAGCAACGGGGCGTCCGATACATCTTCGGCCTTTGCGGGCACACCAACATTGCTGTTCTCTCCTCGATGTCGAACAGCAAGATCAGGTTCATCAATGTGCGGCATGAACAGATCGCCGCCCACGCGGCCGACGGTTATGCCCGCGCTACCGGCAAGGCGTCCGTGGTGCTGACACACCTAAGTCCCGGCTTGACAAACGCCGCGACAGGGGTCGCGAACGCCGCGTTGGATTGCACTCCCATGGTTGTCATAGCCG
>DATHRP010000773.1:0-5584 GCA_035465195.1 Afifellaceae bacterium
GGCATAGAGCGCGCGGTGGAATTCCTTGTCGAGGCGGGAGAAGACCTCGAACGGACCGTCGCGATCGATGGTCCGGCGCAGCCGCTCCTGCGCCTCCTCGGCCGCCATCAGCTTCGACTTGTCTTCGGCGGCGGCCAGCAGGGCGATGATCTCCACTTCCAGCGCCATGCGCATGAACTGGGTCTCGCGCACCAGGCTGGTGTCGATGCGCGTCACGACGGTTCGCGATTGCGGATAGATCTCGAGCAGAGACTCGCCCTCCAGCCGCTGGATGGCATCGCGCAACGGGGTCTGGCTGACGCCGTAATAGTCAGACAACTCCAGCCGCGACAGCGAATGATCGGGGGGCAGTTCCAGCGAGACGATGCGGTGGCGCAGATCGTCATAGACCTGCTCGGCAAGCGGCAACCTGCGGTCAAACGTCCATCGCTTGGGCTTTTCTGCAACCATATCCTGAAACGGCGGGGTCATCCGGTCTCCGTGCAATAGTCAATCCGGGGGACAATATTACACGAAGATCGGGACGAACCCGATACATCGATTTCGTGATGCCCGCCCGCGTCCGCGTGGTTCCGGGCCGCGGCAGGCGGCCATTCAGATCAGCCAAGTTCCCGGCCAAGCAGCATTGCGCCGGCGCCGAGCGCTTTCAGCTTGCCCTCCGCGACCGTCCGCGGCAACGGCGCCATGCCGCAATTGGTGCAGGCGATCATCCGTTCGGCGTCGACGAATTCGAGCGCGGCGCGGAGCGTCGCGGCGACCTTTTCCGGGGTCTCGATCTCGTTGGTGGCAACGTCGATGGCGCCGACCAGGACCTCCTTGTGCTTCAGGAGGCCGATCAGCGAGAGCGGCACCCTGGAGTTCGCGCATTCCAGCGACACCTGGTCGATGCGACTGTCGTTGAGGGCCGGGAAGAACTCCTCGTACTGCCGCCATTCCTCGCCGAGCGATTCCTTCCAGTCGATGTTCGACTGGATGCCGTAGCCGTAGCAGATGTGAACGGCGGTCTTGCACTTCAGACCGTCGATCGCCCGGTGCAGCGTGTCGACGCCCCATTCGCGGACGTCCGACATGAAGGCGTTGAAGGCCGGCTCGTCGAACTGGATGACATCGACGCCGATCGCCGCCAGTTCCTTCGCTTCCTCGTTCAGCAGCTCGGCGAAGGCCAAGGCCATCTCCGGCCGGCTGCCGTAATGGGCGTCGGCGATGGTGTCGCAGATCGTCATCGGGCCCGGCAGGGTCATCTTGAGCTTGTTCGTCGTGCGCTCGCGGCAGAAGCGGGTGCTTGCGCCGTGAACGGACGCCGGCCTGCGGACCGGGCCGGTCACCGTGGGCACCTGGGCCTCGTAGCGATTGTCGCGGATGCCCATGGTGGTCATCTTCTGCCAGTCGATGCCCTCGATGCTCTCCAGGAAGCCGTGTACGAAATGCCGCCGGAACTGCTCGCCGTCGGAGACGATGTCGATGCCGGCATCCTCCTGGTGCTTGATCCAGACAAGGGCGGCGTCCTGCTGGCCCTCGACGAGTTCGTCGCCTTCGAGCTTCCAGCCGGCCCACAGCTTTTCCGGCTCGGCCAGCCAGGCGGGTTTCGGCAGGCTGCCGGCAACGGTTGTCGTGATCTTCATGGTCTTCCTCCCTCGTCCACCGGCGCGCCGCGGATCTGCGTGGCGGGAAGATAGCAGAATGAGCCGACGGTGGAAGCCGGTCGGACCCGCGACCGCTCAGCCGTGGCATTCCTCGAACATGTCGAGGCCGCTGTCATAGTCCGCGGTGTCCACGCGCTCGATCTCGAGAAGCGAGTGGAACAGGTTGTCGTGCGAGACGGCCTTCTTCGTCTGGTTCCTCATGCAGCCCAGATCGATCGCACGGCTCTCGGCATAGCCTTTCGACAGCCATACCAGCAGCGGGATGTGGGTCTGGCTTTCAGGCGCCAGCAGGTAGGGAAGGCCATGCAGGTAGACACCGTTCTCGCCGGTCGATTCGCCGTGGTCGGACACATAGATCATCGCCGTGTCGAAGCGGCTCTCCTGCGAATGCAGGAAATCGACGAGCCGCGACAGGACGTGGTCGGTATAGAGGATGGTGTTGTCGTAGGCGTTGACGATCTCCTCGCGGCTGCAGGTATCGAGATCGCTGGACCGGCACTCGGGGAGGAATCTCTTGTAGCGGTCCGGCACGCGGCGCCAGTAGGCCGGCCCGTGGCTGCCGAGCTGGTGCAGGACGATGAGCGTATCCTTTTCCGGCATGGTCTTCACGAAGTCCGCCATCTTCTCCACCAGGATTTCGTCGAAACAGCCCTCTTCTCCGCAATAGGGGCCGTCGCCGGAGCCAGCGAGGTGGAAATAGGGGATGCGGTCGGCCTGGTGCTTGCTGCCGGTGTTGTTGTCGAACCAGGCAAGCTGGAGCCCGGCACGTTTCAGGACATCCAGGATGTTCTCCGTGTGGCTCGCCACCGAGGCGGCATAGGCCGCGCGGCCGAGGAGCGAGAACATGCAGGGCACGGAGGTTTCCGTCGCCGTTCCGCAGCTGGAGGCGTTGGTGAAACTCAATACGTTCCGCGCCTTCAGGCCCGGGTTGGTCTCGCGACCGTAACCGTTCAGGCTGAAGCTCTCCGCGCGCGCCGTCTCGCCGACGACAAGCACGGTCAGGTGAGGACGGCGCTTGCCGCCCACGGCCGGCTTTTGCCGGGCATCGACCGCGACAGGCTGCAGCGGCCCGGCGCTTCCGCCTTTGAAATGGCGCTTGACGAGCTTGGTCGCCGCGCTCACGGGTGCACTCGGATGCAGGCTCCTGGCGAGATCGCGATGGGCGCGGAACAGGGACGCATAGCCGCCGTAACTCGGCAGGACGACGGCACCCGCCACCAGCACAGCCACCAATGCCGCGCCGATATTTTGCGGCAGCGCGCGTCGAAGCGGCGGCGCCTTGATACGGACCCATGCGAGAAGCACGGCCGGCAGCAGGCCGGTCAACGCCATGTGGACGAAAAACGGCACGGTCATCAGCTCTGCGGCCTCGCCGCGCGTTGTCTCCAGGGCGCTCGCCAGCATCGAACGGTCGATCAGCACGCCGAAGCGGTCGACGAACCAGGACGACGCGGCCGCAATGAGGATTGCCGCGATCGCCACCGGCTTGAAAAGCCGCGGCAGGGCGACCAGCGAAAGCGCGCCTGCCATCAGGGCGAACAGGGCCAAAGCCGTTGCCGCCGCAAAGAGCGGCCGGCCGCCGGAATAATCCCACAGCTTCTGCCAGAAGGTCATGTTGTGGAACGCGAGAATGAAAGCGGCGACGAGGGCCACGACGGGAAAGCGCCCGAGCACCGGCCGGGGGGAGCGATTGCCCGGCGCGCGGGTTTCTCCCGGTTCGTTGCCCGTTTCGGTCTCGTCGGTGTTTTCGGTCTTGTCAGTCGGGGACATAGCCATCGGCAATAGGGGCCGGTCGTCAAATCGATCTGTTGCCGCGACGGCCTAGGCGCGATGCTGTTGCAACGCAATGCGTCATTTTTGCGGAGAACCCGATACCGCCGGAAAGCCCGGCATCACGACCGCCTGGCCGCCTTCCCGGTCCCCGCCGCGTTCTTCTCGACGTAGCGGTGCCCCTCGACCAGCTTCAGAAGGTCGAACGAGCTGATGATGCCGATCACCTTCTTCTCGTGCGTCACCACGACATGGTGGATCCTGCGTCGACGCATGATGCGGGCGGCGGTGGCGGCATCGTTGTAGGCCGGCACGACGGTGACGTCCTTCGTCATGATGCGGCTCACCGGGGATTCGTCCTTCACCCTGCGGGCGAGATCGGCGGTTGTGACGATGCCGAGCGGCTCCCCGTTGGTGCCGATGACGGGCACGGCGTGGATGCGGTTGCGCTCCATGATGCCGCGCAGGTGGCCGACCGTGTGGTGCGGCGCCGCGGTCAGCACGCGCTTCGCCATCAGGTCCGCAATTCTGACTGTCATGATGTCCGGTCCTCCCGAGTTGGCCGCGGATCGTCCGCGCGACCGGCAAACTCCCGGAATCCCGGCGCCCGCTCCTTGCGCCAGATCAATTCGTCCGCCGGGGAAAAGAATCGGACTTGGAAACCGGTTGTGCGGCACCTACATCAGGCTGGAACCGACGGGGCCGGCGGAGAGATCCGAGGCCCTGACCGGTCCCATACCCCGCCTTGCCGATCGCCCCCCTCCATCGCAAGGCGGGGTTTCCTTTTCCGGAACAGCCATCGAAACGCCCGCCCCTTCCGCACCCGGGTCGGGCGTGCGATAATCGCCGTCATGGAAAACGAACCGCTGATCCTCGACCTGGTCGAATGGGTGGCCCGCGAGCCGCGGAGCTACCGCGACGTCATCGATGCCTGGCGGACCTCCTGCCCGCGCCTGACGATCTGGGAAGACGCCAACGACCACGGGTTGCTGGCGCAGGCCGACGACGGCTCGGGCCGGAGCATGGTTCGCGTCACGGAAACCGGACTTCAACTGCTGAAGGAGCGGGGCCGGCTCGGATAGTCCGGCTCGCGCATGGCCCTTCAGCCGGCCCGAGCTTCTCCGCGTCCGGAGAGCATTGCAGCCGCCGCCTGCATGGCGACGACGTAGCCCCCGACGCCAAGGCCGCAGATCACGCCCGTCACCGAGCCCGAGATCTTCGAATGGCGATGCATTTCATCCCGGGCGTGGATGTTCGAGATATGCAGTTCGATGGTCGGACCTTCGAACGTCCTCAGGGCGTCGGAAATCGCCACGGAATGGAAGGTCGGCCCGGCAGGGTTGATGATGACGGCATCGGCCGTACCGCGCGCCTGGTGGATCTGCCGGACCAGCTCGCCCTCGTCGTCGGTCTGCAGGAATTGCAGCTCGGCGCCGATCTTTGCGGCGAACCGGCGGCAGCTTTCCCCAACGTCGTGCAGGCTCGTCGTGCCATAGATTTCCGGCTCGCGCATGCCGAGCAGGCCGAGGTTCGGTCCGTTCAGAATCGTGAGGCGCAACGGCATCCGTCCGTTCGTCCGCGAGTGTCAGGCGGTCATCCCTATAGCACAGTGGAACAGGGTCCGCGCCTGCCATTTCAGCCGACGGACCCTGACCGTGATTGAATTTGTGATGTCGGTCCCGCTGCGGCATAGTCCGCGAACACGGGTTCAGCAGGCGGACGGCAGGTGGCCGCCGCCATGTCTTTGCGCAGGCGGTCGGTGATTGATGAGTGACATTGCACATCTGGGACATGTCGAGGTCTATACGGACAGGTTCGACGAGAGCCTCGACTTCTTCACGCGCGTCTACGGCCTGACGGCGAGCACCGTCGACGGCGACAGCGCCTATCTGCGCGCCTGGGACGATTACGAGCTCCATACGCTGAAGCTGACGCGCCACCACACGACGGGTGTCGGGCACATCGCCTACCGCGCCTCGTCGGAAGAGGCGCTTCAGCAGCGGGTCGCGGCGATCGAGGCGAGCCGGTTCAAGAGCATCGGCTGGGTGGACGGCGATCGTGGCCATGGCCGCGCGTTCCGGTTCGAAGACCCGTTCGGCCATGTCTTCGAGATCTACTGGGACACGGTCAGATACACGCCCGGCGCGGACGACCGGCCGGCGCTGAAGAAC
>DATHRP010000774.1:0-3711 GCA_035465195.1 Afifellaceae bacterium
CACCGTGGCGCCGCCCTTGAACTCGAGGAATCTGCCGTCGGTCCAGCGTACCCTGCGCGTCTGCAGCACCTCGATCACGACATCGAACAGGATCTGCCCGTCGGGGCCGACGCGGCGGGCCGGTCGGACAGAGTGGATTACCGGATTGCAGATCGGGTCGTTGCCGAGACGCGGGTCGCCCGGCCGCACCAGGCCAAGTTCGGCGAACAGCGCCGGGTCGCCCGCCAGCCGCTCGCCGAAGCATCTGGCCTGCCGGTGTATCTCCTGCGGCTTGGCCGGAATGCCCGGGTCGCCGATGAAATCGAGATTGTTCAGCGCCAGCCCGTCGATTTTGTCGAGCGGGCGTTCGGGGTAGCGCCACATCAGCGCGCTCTCCGACAGGACGTGCACGTCCTTCGGATAGATGTGCCGGCGGCGGAAGGCATCGATGATGGCCTCGCGATAGCCGAAGGGATCGTCGTCGATCAGCGATTTGTCGGCGGTGATCATGGCGCGCAGGAAATCGCCGAAATTGAGCGCCGTCGGCGGGCAATAGTCGATCGCGCGGATGCAGATGTCGCAGAACTGCTTCGCGACACGGCTGCTGATGTTGGCCAGCATCTCGATCAGTTCCGGATGGACAGGCACATTGCGCGACCGGTCGAGCTGGCCGGTGGCCAGCTTGATGATCGGCTTGGTCTTCCGGTCGACGATCACCATGAAGGCCTCGAAGACCGCCTCCGCAAGCACGCGCCCGCGCTGATGCGGCGATTGCTCCGGTTTGTCGCTGTACACTTCCACGGCGAAATCGCGGTTCAGGACCGATCGGTCGTGCTCGTCCCGGCCGAATGTGCGGATTGCGAGTCCCATGCTTGCCGCCTTGGCGATTTCCGGCGCCAGCCGGTGGATCAGCGACCGGGTTTGCCCGCCTGTGCTGGTGTCGCCGATCGCCTTCTTGAGAAACCCGTCGAACGAGAAGCGCTGGAATATCGCGATCAGATCGCTGAAGGCCTCGTGAAAACCCAGCACGTCATGATGGACGGACCGGAAGAAGTCCGCGCGCAGCCCGTCGAGAATGGCATGGGTCACCTCATGGGCGATCACGTCGGCCGAAAGCGAGGTGAAGTAGACGTCGCCCTTCAGCGCGCCGCCGCTCGATTGTTCGCTTTCATGGTAGCCGAACACGATCTGGCTGCCGTATCGGTCGTAGTAGGCATTGGCGGCCTTCACACCGAATGGCCTCAGCTTCAGCGGTGGCGGCGAGCCGCCGTCGCCCACTTCCTCCCAGAAGGCCCACCCGGTCATCCGGCCGAGCGCCTTGCGGAAGCGCTCATAGGTCAGCATGGCGACCGCATAGACGTGCTGGCAGTGGAAGCGCGGGTCGGCCGGATCGGGCCTGTATCCCCCGCGCCGCATCACGTCGGCATCGTCAAGCCGCGCCGAGCGGTAGCTGAATGCCTCGCCGACCGATGTCTCGTCGATCATGCTGTTGACCTGGAACAGCACGCCGCCGGGCCCCGGCAGGACCGGCTCGTAGGGGATTTTGACCCTCGTGACGGCGCCTTCGAGGCGGGAGACGGATGGATCGATCGTATAGATGTCGAGCTCGCGCAGCTCCGCCGGCATGTTGCCGGGGATCCGGTAGGCGTGCCTGGTCATCCGCGCATCGCGGGCGATGCCCCGGTCGATGTCGTACGCCTGGCCGGTGCCGGTGGCGGGCACGCCGCCGCCCCCTATCGGGCGAGCCCGCCGAGGAAGGCGGCGCTGCGTAGCCGGACAGGTCCCTCGAGCCGTGGATCCTGGTCGCGTCGGTTGCGCCGCCTGAACTCCTGCTCGATCGCTTCTGCCACGCTGGTATTCGTCGCCTGGCCCGGCCGGCCGCCGATGATCTCGGTGACGGCCAGCGTGAACCAGCCGTGCCCTTCGCTTTCCTTGGCGGTCTGGTAGTCCTGGCAAGCGCTGAACTGGATGTGGCGCATGTTCTCCTGGTCGCCGCCGGCCCGCACGAAGCGGCCGGCGCCCTGCCGCAGCCGGAAGTCCCGGTGGGCCTGCCGGAGACGCTCGTCGAGACGCATGTATCGCTCGCGCACGGACGCCGGCGCCGCCGTGTGTCCGACGGCGAAGCGGGAATTCGATCCCGAATGGCAGCAGTCGAAGAACGTCGTCATGTGCACGCCGTCCGCCAGGCCGGCGAAGATCTCCCGGATATCGTCGTCGATCAGGAAGCGGCCGCCCTGGAAGTCGATCGGCACCAGCGCCTCGTCCTCGTTGTCCGCCTCGTCGCCGTCGAGATCGGGGACATGGGTGCCATGGCCCGAATATTGAAGCGCTATCAAGTCGCCCGGGCGCGCGCCGGAAATCAGCTGCCGGAACGCGTCGACCAGCCCGTCATAGGTCGCCTCGTCGTTCAGCATGAGTTCGGTCGTGAAGCCGAGAGCGGCGAATGTCGTGCTCCACAATCGCGCATCGTTGACGCAGCCGTAGAGCGGCGCGGTCGGATAGGTATCGACGCCGATGCACAGTGCATGTCGGCGGCCGGAAAGCTGCGTCGCCGGCGGCGTGCCGGATGGCGCCACGGACGCAGCGGGAGCCACGGTCGGCGGACCGATCGGCTCCGGCGGCCGCTCGGACTCGCGCAGCAGCGCTTCGATCTCCGGCGGCAGCCTCAGCGGACCGAAAAGCGGCGGTTCGCCGCGCTCGCGCAACTCCGCCGGAAACGGGCTAACGCCCGACGAGCTGCTCTGGTCGGTGATCCGCATCATCACGGCCGTCATCGTGTCCGCGTCATTGTCGAACCCGCCGTGGGTCGTCGAGTTCGAACGGAGCAGCGGCGGCGCCTCTTCGCCGGTCGGAGACCAGACCACGTTGCCGTGCTCGCCGCCGGCCAGGCCGAGGCCGAGCGCCTGTTTCAGCTGTGCGTCGTCGAGGACCGATTTCTGCAGCCCGAGCAGCGGTGTGCCGAAATCCGTCTCGAAGCCGCGGCTGACGAGATAGAGCAGCGATTTGCCGTAGATCGGCACCGTCGGATCGGCTCGCTCCGTCCTGTCGTTCATGACGTACAGGCTGAAATGTTCGATCTTCGCGCCGTCGATGTTCGGCAGGATCAGCGCCTTTGCCAATTCGGTCGTGCAGGCCGGGGCCATGAATTGCGCCGTCTTGACCGCAATGTTGCGTTCGGCGAGCTCGCGCAGGAAGAAGGCGTGGAAGATGCCGCCGGCGCTGTGCCCGACGACATGGACTTCGAGATCTTCCAGCTCGTTATTCACCAGGTCGGCCAGCAATGTCGCCATGTAGAAGGCGCCGAACCGTTCGTGGCTGTCCGATGCCCGTTCTGCCGACACCTTCATGGTGCTCCAGAACGGCTGCCCAACGCTATGGACCAGGCCTTCGACGAGAGAATCCAGTATCCGGCCGCGTTCCAACACCCGTCGGCCCGGCAGCAGGTTGCCGATGAGCTGCATGACGGTTTCCAGCAGTCCGGTTTCCCAGACGAAGAACACCGGATAGACGCCGTTATCGAGCCACCATTGAAACTGCCCGGCGACCTGCATCAGGGCGACGTCTTCGGCGACCAGGCCGCCATGGGCGTAAACCATCAGCCGCGGCGTCGCGTTTTCCGCCGTCAGCCGGCCGGCCCAGGTCTTCAGATGGGTGTTGACGAGGTCTTCGACGTCCTCCTTGCTGGTCTGGATCAACCCGTCCGTCGAATAGGTCCCCTGCGCCAGGTTGATG
>DATHRP010000775.1:0-2586 GCA_035465195.1 Afifellaceae bacterium
CGTCGGGCCCGTCGTCGCCGATGCCGATCACCGAGAGCCAGCGGGTCATGGTTCCCCTCCGTCGAACAGCAGCGTGTTCAGAGCTGCGGCGGCGATGGCGCTGCCACCGCGGCGGCCGTGCAGGGTGACGAACGGCAAGCCGCTTTCGGCCAGCGCGGCCTTGGATTCCGCCGCGCCGACGAAACCCACGGGGAAACCGAGGACGAGGGCCGGCGGGCCGGCGCCTTCGGCCGCCAGCTCGATCAGCCGGAAGAGCGCGGTGGGCGCATTGCCGATGACGACGATCGCGCCGGCAAGCCGGCCTTTCATCGCCTCCATGCCGGCGGCCGAACGGGTCGTCTGCTGCCGGGCGGCGAGATCCGCCGCCCCCGGCCTGTCGATGCCGACGAGGATCTCGTTCTCCGCCGGCAGGCGGTCCGCCATGATGCCGGCCGCCGCCATGCGGACGTCGCAGAGTATCGGCGCGCCGGCGGCCAGCGCGCGGCGGCCCGCCGCGCCGGCTTGCGGCGAGAACGCCAGGTCGTCGACCAGGTCGACCATGCCGCAGGCATGGATCATCCGGCGCGCCACCGGCGCGAGGTCGGACGGCAGGCTGCCGAGGCCGGCCTCGGCCTCGATGATCTCGAAGGACCGCCGGTAGATCGCCTGCGGGTCGCGCAGATAGTCGAACATGGCGGCAGCCTGGTTCAACGCCGTTACTCCGTCCCCGTCTTCATCGATCGCGGACCGAGGGGATGGTCCGCGTGCGGATAGGGGTGATGGTGATGCCCGTGTTCGTGATCGTGCCCGTGATGGTGGTCATGATCATGACCATGGTCGTGGTGGTGGTGATCATCGTTATCATGGACATGCGCATGCTGCTGGCAGCGGCCGTTGCAGGTGCCGTCCGGATCGCACAAGGTGCAGCCGGCGCCGACGCCTTCCACGTGATGGTGATGGCTCTCCTGGGCGAGGCCGACCTCCGCCTCGAAACCGAGCACCTGTTCGCGGTATTTGCACATGCCGCAGTTCATCAGGTTTTCGCCGGCGATGATCTCGCGAACCCGTTCGGCGAACGTGTCGATGACCAGGTCGTGGTCGTTGAGGTAGGGCGCCTTGACGAATTCGATATCGGGAAAGCGCTGGGCGACCCTGTCGGTCGCGATGTAGATGCGCTGCACCAGCACGCCGGTAAACAGGAAATAGGGGAAGACGACGATGCGGCGGTAGCCGAGCTTCGCCGCATGCTCCAGCGCCGGCTCGACCAGCGGGAAGGTGACGCCGGAATAGGCGGTCTCCGCCCAGCCGAAGCCGAAGCCCTCCCACAGCATGCGGGTGATCTTGGCGACGTTGGAATTGGCGTCCGGATCGGAGGCGCCGCGGCCGACGACGACCAGCAGCGTTTCCTCCGCCGGGACGTCGTTCGGGGCGGCATCGAGCGCCTGGCGAATACGGTCGCCGCCGGCGCGGATCATCTTCGGGTCGACGCCGAGTTCCCGGCCATATTGGATCGTCAGCTCGGGATGCGTCGCCTGGTAGGTGTTCAGCACCGTCGGAATATCGTTCTTGGCGTGGCCGGCGGCGAACAGCATGCCCGGGACGGCCAGGATGTGGTTGCAGCCGGCTTCGCGCAGGCGGTCGAGGCCGGAATGGATCACCGGATTGGCGAATTCCAGGTAGCCGTAATCGACCGGCCAGTCCGGGAACCGGCCGCGCAACTTTTCGGCGATGACCGCGAATTCATCGACGGCGGCACGGTTGCGGCTGCCATGGCCGCAAACCATGACGCCGGTTGTATCAGCCATTGTCGGTGACCGGGCTCTTGCGCAGAACCCTGGAAATGAGCCAGCCGGCGACCAGAACCAGCACGATGCCGCCGACGGCGAGTTCGAACCAGTGGCTGTGTCCGCCGGACGCCTCGACATGGCCGGGATGAGCCAGGGCCGGGCCGGTTGTGAGGAGAGTCAGAAGAAAAGCAAGGGAGCGCATTTGTGGAACCTCCTGGTTGACAGTCGCAAGAAGGTTGCCTCCGGCCCGTTTCGATATGCGGGCGCGTAACGCTGCAGGCGGCCCCGGATTTGGCTCTCGGATTGAGTCAGCCGCACCGGGATCGTTTCAGCCCCTTCAGGGACAACCATCCTTGCGCTTTGCAATAGAGACTCGCAGGATGGCGGTCAACGCTGGCGGCGACCGCCGCTGGCCCATTGCCGACACCGCCCTGCGGCGGTTTTGGCGATTACAACAACTGTCGGTGATGCGGCCGATAAACTATACTGCGTTCGTTAGCTGCTCGGGGAGGCGGGGATTGATTACACCAACTGAACGGCCGGTCGCGGTGATCGGCCTCGGCAATATGGGCTACGGTTCGGCGGCGTCGCTGCTGAGGGCCGGCATTGCCGTGCGCGGCTGCGATCTCGACGCCGGCCGGCGCGCCAGTCTGGAAGGCGAAGGCGCGGAGACCTTCGCCAGCGTCGCGGAGGCGGCGGAGGGATGCCGCGCGGCCTTCCTTTTCGTCATCAACGCGGATCAGGCCGAGCGGGTGCTGTTCGGAAACGGTCACGGTGAGGGCGGTGTGGTCGCGGCCTTGCCGGAAGCCGCGATCGTCGT
>DATHRP010000776.1:0-6114 GCA_035465195.1 Afifellaceae bacterium
CGTGTCGAAGTCGAGCTCCGCCTTCTCAAGGGTGGTCTGCGATATCCGCGCCGTCTCCGCAAGACGCCGCGCCCGTTCCAGGCCGCTTTCGGCGAAACGTTCCTCCGAGCGCTTGCGGGCGAGCTCGGCCTCGGCGAAATCGACCGCGGCCTTGGCCGCCTCGGCAGCGGCCTCCAGTTCGGAGCGGGTGCGCTGGTCGAGGAAGGACGGCGAGACCGGCAGGATGGAGGCGACCGGCGTGACCTGCGCATTGACCGGATCGCCGACCCTGACAGGCAGGCGCAGCAGGCGGCCGGTGATCGGCGCGGAGACGGTGTAGACGTCCTTGATCCGGGTCTTGCCCTCCTCGTCGACGGTGACGAGGATCGGGCCGGAATCGATGACCGCGCTGTCGACCGGCACGGGCTTGGGCGTCAGCACATAGGCGAAGGCGGCGATGATCGCCGCCAGCAGAACCGCCATGACGAGATATTTCACGATACGGGTCATCGGCCTCTCTCCGGGCGGTCATTCTCGGGTTTTGAGCACGGCAATCAAGTCCAGCGTGTCGATGCGCCGGCGCACGATCATCGCCGAGACGAAGGCGGCGGCAATCACGATCAGGCTGGCGCGGGCGTAAGAGACGGGCGTGACGATGAACGGCACGGTGTAGAGATCGCTGGAGAACGCCTGGTTGGTGGTCCAGGAGAAACCGTAGCCGAGCACCCAACCGAGCGGCTGGGCCAGCACCACGATTATGACGAGCTGGATCATCAGCACCGAGGCGACCTCGCGGCGGGTGAAGCCGAGCACCCGCAGGCTCGCCAGTTCGCGCCCGCGCTCCGACAGCTGGATGCGGGCGCTGTTGTAGACGACGCCGAAGGTGATCACCACGCCGAGCACAATGTAGACGGAGATCATGATGTTTATATTCTCGTTGATGGTCTCGCGGAACTTCTGCAGCGACACCTTGCGGAGCGCGATGGAGGCCGCGCCGGGCAGCGCCTTGATCGCGCGGTAGAGCGCGTTCTCCTCAGCCCTGTCGTAGATGACATGGACGCCGGACAGGCGCGGGCCCTCGTCGAGCATGTCGGCCAGCGCGTCCTCGGACATATAGACGGTGAGGCCGAAATAGGCGCGGATGATGCGCCTGACCGGGGCGTAAACGGTGCCGCGGCGGCCTTCCAGGATCTCGATCTCGGCCATGTCGCCTTCCTTCAGATCGAGCACCTCGGCGACGCGCTCGCTGATCAGGAGGCCGCTTTCCGGCACGGCGACGGATCGCTGGTCGGCGTCGAGAATGCGGCTCAGTTCCAGCTCGCGCGGCTTGCCGACAATGGCGAGGCGGCGGAACAGGTGGCCGTTCTTCAGCCGGACCGGCACTGCGAGCTCGCTTTCGGCCTGCATGACGCCCGGCAGCCGGGCGGCCTCCAGCAGCGCCGCCGGCCCCTTCTCGTCGGTAAAGGTGATCGTCGCGTCCTGCCTTTCGGTGCGGTAGTAGGTGATGTCGATCATGTCGTCGAGGCTGTCGAGCGGCGACAGCGAGGTGACCAGCAGCGCCGCCGACATGGCGACACCGAGGATGGTGAGCGCGGCGCGTAGCGGCCAGCGGAACAGGTTGCGCACCGCCATCATGGTGAGCTGCGAGACGAGCCGGCCCATGCCGGTCAGCTCGAACCACAGGCGCCGGTAGCGCGGCGGCGCCGGCGGCTGCATGGCAACGGCCGGCGGCATGGAGGCGGCGGACCAGACGGAGCGGAGGCCGCCGGCCAGCCCCGCCAGAACGGTGACGCCGGCGGCAAGTGCATAGACCGCCGGGTCGATGCGGAAGATCAGGAACGGGAAGTGGAAGAAATCGGCGTAGAGCCGGGTGAGTCCGCGGCCGAGCCAGGTGCCGCCGGCGAAGCCGATGAGGATGCCGACGGCGGTGATGGCGAGGATCAGCTTGAAATAATGGGTGGCGACCGCGAGCCGGCCGTAGCCGAGTGCCTTCAGGAGGCCGATCTGCTCGCGCTCCAGCGCGATCAGCCGCGAAAGGATCATGTTGATCAGGAAGGCGGAGACGGCGAGGAAAATCGGCGGAATGACCCTGGCGAGCGCGTCGAGCTGGCGCAGTTCGCCGTCGAGGAAGGCGTGCGAGATCTGGTCCTCGCGGCCATAGGCGCCTGTGCTGCCGTAGCGGGCAAGGATGGCATCGACCGCGCCGATCACGTCGCGTTCGTTGACGCCGTTCAGCAGCTTGATCAGCACGGAATTGAAGGCGCCTTCCAGGTCGAACAGGCCGGCCAGCGCCTCCTCCGACATCCACAAGACGGCGAAACGGCGGTCGTCGGGCACCAGGTCGCCGGGACCGAGGGCGTAGACATATTCCGGCGACAGCGCGATGCCGACGATGGTGAGTGTGCGCTTGCGTCCGTTCAGGATCGCCTCGAACGGCGATCCGAGCGTGAAGCCGTGCGCCAGGGCGAAGGCCTCGTTGACCGTGACCTCGTCGGCGCGGCCGGGCTCCGGCGTGCGCCCGGTCTTCATGTAGAGCCGGTTGACCGCCGTCTCGCGATGATCGGGCAGCGACAGGACGATGCTGTTGGCGGGCTCCACCATGCCCGGAATGTCGAGCAGGGCGAACTGGGCAATGCGGGTCTCGACTGCGGAAACGCCGTCGACGGTGAGCAACTGCTCGCGCACGAAGCCGGGCGCGCGGGTGACGGTGGCGAAAACGTCGGCGAAGCGGAAACGCTCGTAGTATGTCGAGCGGATCTCCTCCAGCGAGCCCTGGGCGCCAACGGCGAGGATCAGCGTTGCCACGCCGCTCGCCATGACCATGGCAATCGCCAGCGCCTGCGCCCAGATGTGCAGGAGATCGCGGAACAGTTTCCTGTCGAGCGGGCGCCTCAGGATCACCACGTCACCTCCGAAGGCGGGACGCGGGTGTCGTTGACGATCGTGTCGACGATGCGGCCGTCGGCAAAGAAGAAGACCCGGTGGGCGATCGCCTGGATGCCGGCATTGTGGGTGATGATCGCGGTCGCGGTGCCAAGCTCGCGGTTGACGGCATCGAGCGCCTCCAGCACGCGCACGCCGGTTTTCGAATCGAGCGCGCCGGTGGGCTCGTCGCACAGAAGCACGTCGGGCTGCTTGGCTATGGCGCGGGCAATGGCGACGCGCTGCTGTTCGCCGCCGGAAAGCTGGGCCGGGAAATGGCTGGCGCGCTCCTCCAGGCCGACCAGCGCCAGCGCCTCGGCCGGCTTCATCGGGTCGCGGGCGATCTCGGTGACCAGCGCGACGTTCTCCAGCGCCGTCAGGCTGGGGATCAGGTTGTAGAACTGGAAGACGAAGCCGACATGGTCGCGGCGGTAGCGGGTCAGGCCGCCTTCGCCGAGCTCCGACAGCATGTGGTCGCGGAAGCGCACGAAACCCGACGTGGCATGATCGAGACCGCCGAGAATGTTGAGAAAGGTCGATTTGCCGCTGCCGGAGGGCCCGAGCAGCACGGCCATCTCGCCCTCGTAGAGATCGACGTCGACGCCGCGCAGCGCATGCACCTCGACATCGCCGGTATGGTAGACCTTGGTGACGTCGCGCGCCTCGAAGACGATGCCGGCCATGCTGATCCCTGCGGTTGCGCGATCATGACAGGCCGGCCCGTCAATTCAAGGCCGGCGGACGAGGCTCGGGCTACCCGGCATGCTTGCCGTGGCTGATGTCGCCGGCGCCGCAGGTGTCGATCCCGAAAATCGAATATGCGGGGCAACGCGCCGCGACGCCCGTGATCAACGGGATCAGGCCGATCCAGCCGACCCAACTCCACGAGACCGTGCCCCAAATGGCAAAGGCGATCAGCGCCAGTCCGACGACGATGCGGACGACACGGTCGGCCATACCAACGTTGGCAGTCATTGCAAATCCCCATCGAATCCGATTTCCGGCGCGAGTGTCCGGATCCGGACAACCCGCACCGCCTGGCCGGAAGATAGGACCGGGCCGACCGCGGACATTGATCCGGGTCAATAAGAGCGCGGGCGCACTGGGGCAGATTGCGTCAAAACAGAAGGACGGGCGGCGCCATGCCGAACAAGTACCAGACGACGTGGATCCTGATCGCCGACGGGAACAGGGCCCGCATCGTCAAGAACGACGGGCCGGGGCTCGGCATCGACGCGGTCGATGACCAGCTTTACGAACGCGAGCACCACAAGACATCCGATATCATGGCCGACCGGCCGGGCCGGTCGTTCGATTCCGCCGGCAGCGGCCGGCATGCGATGGAATACAGCACCGACCCGGAACGGGTCGAACAGCGCGAATTCGCCAGGACACTGGTCGAAGCGCTAGAGGCGGCCCACCGGAAGGATGCATTCCGGCAGCTGGTGATCGTAGCGCCGCCGCAGATGCTGGGCGATCTCAGGGCCGAATTGACAGACGGGTTGAAAACGCTTGTCCACGCGGAGGTCAACAAGGACCTGACCCACGTGCCGAACGGCGATCTGGCCGTCCACCTGGACGGCGTTCTGACGCTTTAACCGCTCCAGCCTGAAAATTGCGGAGAGCTTCCATGTCCGCCCAGACAAGCACCGAACCGCGCTTGCGCAAGTGCGACTATTGCCTGGTCCGCCACCGCACGCTGTGCAGCATGGCGGACACGCAAGCGCTCTCCGAGCTCAACAGGATCGGCCATATCCGTTCGTTTGCCAGTGCCAGCACGATCATCACGGCGGGCGAACAGATGCCGTTCGTCGGCATTGTGCGATCCGGCGTGGTCAAGCTAACGAAGGTGATGAGCGACGGACGCCAGCAGATCGTCGGACTTCTGTTCGCGTCCGATTTCGTCGGCAGGGCTTTCGAGGATCACTGGCCTTATTCCGCCGAAGCGGCGACCGACGTGGAGATCTGCGCGTTCGAGCGGACAGCCTTCGAACGGGTGCTGTCCGAGCATCCGGAACTGGAACACCATCTGCTCATCGCCACTCTCAACGAGCTCGACGCCGCGCGTGACTGGATGATGCTGCTCGGCTGCAAGACCGCCGAGGAGAAGGTGGCAAGCTTCCTGATGTTCATTGCTAGGCGCGCCCTCAAGGAGGGTCGCTGCAGCGATTTGCAAAATTCCCTACCGTCCTTCGAGCTGCCGGTCAGCCGGTCGGACATGGCGGCCTATCTCGGCACGACCGTGGAGACCGTGAGCCGGCAGATCACCCGGCTGAAGACGGCAAACATCATCAGGCTCACCAACACCCACCACTTCATCGTTCCGGACATGGACCGGCTTGCGGCGGTCGCCGGCATCGACGAGACCGCGGAGCAGGGTTGAGCGGTCCGGCCTTGTTCGACCTTGCCGCATATCCGCCGGCACTGAACGCGCTGCTGTTCGCGGCCGCCGCCGGTGGCGTCTGGTCGGCCGGCACGCGGCTCGCCTCCTATGCCGACGAGATCTCCGACCGCAAGAAGCTCGGACAGGCGCTGATGGGCCTGATCTTCCTGGCCGGGGCGACGGAGCTGCCGGAAGTCGTGACCACCATGACGGCGGCGATCGCCGGCGAAGCGCGGCTCCTGCTCAACAATATGTTCGGCGGCGTCACCATGCAGACCGCGATCCTCGCGGTGGCGGACGGCTTCGCCGGCACGGCGGCAATCACCTTCTATCCGCGCAAGCCGACGCCGATCCTGGAAGCCGCGTTGCTGATTCTAATGCTCACCCTGCTCAACGTGATCATCCTGTTCGGCGAGACGCCGCTCCTCTTCCATGTCGGGATCGGGGCGTGCGCGGTAGCCCTCGCCTATCTTGTGGCGATCGCCATCCTCAGGCGATACGACGAAAAGGACGTCTGGCTCGCCATCGAGGTGCCGGAGGAGACCGGCGACAAGCCGGTCTATCCCTGGCGGGTGCGGCTGGAAAGCCTGCCGATGACGGGGCTCGCCGCGCGCTTTGCCGGGGCTTCGGTGCTAATCCTGATCTGCGGCGTGGTGCTGGTCCACGCTGCGGACGCCCTGGCCGACCAGACCGGGCTCGGCGCGAGCTTCGTCGGCGCCACGCTGCTTGCGGCGACGACATCGCTGCCGGAGGTCTCAACGACGATCATGGCGGTTCGGCTGCGCGCCTACACGATGGCGATCTCCAACATCTTCGGCAGCAACCTGATC
>DATHRP010000777.1:0-4458 GCA_035465195.1 Afifellaceae bacterium
GGCGGGCCCCGCCGTCCATGTTCCTCCTGCTGGCGGCAGCGCTGCTGCCGGGCATCGAGCATGCCGGCACGCTGTCGGTCCTTTTCGCCACGCTCGGCACGGCGGTCTTCGCGCTGGCCGTGTCCGGCCGCCTGGCCGGCGACCCCGTGCAGCGGGCGAGCACGGTCGCGGCGATCATCGTCATCGGACCGTTCCGGTTGGCGGCGGATCTTCTCCGCCTGCGCAAGGCGGTTGCGAATTCCCGGTTTCCAGAGCGCCTCCAGGACTGGTCCGTCTGGATCATCCCGGTCGGGCTCGGCGCTGTGTTCGTCGGCCTGTTCGCGGCAGCCAATCCGCTGATCGAGAGCTGGCTTTCCAGGATCGACCCGGAGCAGGTGCTGTCGGACATCGACCTGCCGCGCATCGGCTTCTGGCTGCTGGCCGCCTCGGTCGCTTGGCCGTTCATCCACGTTCGCGCCAGGCCGTTCGCAATGGCCGGTCTCACATCCGCCCAGGTCAAGCGCGACCGGCCGGCGGAGCAGCCGGACCACCTGTTCTCGCCGGCTGCGATCCTGCGGGCGCTGATCGTCTTTAACGCGCTGTTCGCCGTGCAGACGGCACTCGATGTCGTCTATCTGTGGGGCGGCATAGAACTGCCGGGCGGCATGACCTATGCCGAATACGCCCATCGCGGCGCCTATCCGCTGATCGTCACGGCGCTGCTCGCCGCCGCCTTCGTGCTGGCGGCGATGCGCGCGGGCAGCCGGAGCGAGCGGGTACCGGCCATCCGCGTTCTGGTCTATCTGTGGGTCGGGCAGAATGTCCTGCTCGTCATATCGGCCATGCTGCGGCTGGACCTCTATGTCGAGGTCTACTCCCTGACGATGCTCCGTGTCGCCGCCTTCGTGTGGATGCTGCTGGTGGCGTTCGGCCTGGCGCTGATCGTCGCACGGATCGCGCTCAACCGGTCGAGCCGCTGGCTTGTGTCGCTCAACGCCGCCGCGTTGGCCGCCACGCTCTACGTCTGCAGCTTCATCAACTTCCCGTACGTGATCGCCAGCTACAATGTGGCGCACAGCTACGAACTGACAGGCCGCGGCACCAACCTCGATCTCGACTACCTGCTAAAACTCGGGCCGCACGCGATCCCGGCGTTCGACCCGCTCCTCGCCGCGCACCCGGACATACTCCACCGGAAAAAGCCGGAGCACAGCTTTGCCGTGCGCGTCTATCGCTATAACGGGTTGATGCAACTTCACCGCAAGAGAATGAGCGACTGGCGCGGCTGGACACTCCGCGACTGGCGGCTGATGCGCGACCTGGATGGCCGGGCCGAACTGGTGGTCAAGCACAATGGGTTCACGCTCCGGGCCGCCCCTCCAGCATGGGTGCTGGACGAGCTCGGCCTGCCGCCGGACAATCAGCCGCCGGATTTCTAAGCGGTCAGTAGAGCCCGAGCCCGGCCTCCGACCTGTCGAGGATCACCGGCACGATCAGGTCCTCCTCGTCGGCGAGGTGCTGGCGCAGGAGCTTGAGAAACCCGTCGGAGACATCGGCGAAACCGTCCGACGCCTTCGTCAGCAGCCCGGTGTCGCCGTCGATCGCCCGGGTCAGCATCTGCGCGGAGCGGGCAAGGTCCTCCAGACCGTGGTGGATCGTCTCATGATCGTTCTCCAGGATCTCGAAGCCCTTGAGGAGGCTCTTCTCCGCCCGGATGACGACCGGGAAATAATGGTGCTCCTCGATCATGTGATGGCTCTGGAGCTCGCCGAGGAAGAAGTTCATCCGCGGCGCGAACCACTGGCGGAACTGCTCCGGCGGCACGGTGCCTTCGCGCAGGGCATGGGTCGCCTGGAACAGGGCCCCGGACAGTTCCCGGAACATGTCGTGGCGGGCCAGCCAGAAACGCGCCATCTGGCCGAGATTGGCATGGCCCTCCCAGACCTCGCGGGGATAACGCTCCAGCAGGTGACGCAGGTCGTCCGGCCAGCCCTCGCGCCGGCCGAGCCTCAGTTGCGGGTCGTCGGGATTATCTGTCATGCGATGTCCGTTATACCGGTTCTGCGATATGGGAAAGAGATTGGCAATCGGGCTTGCGACCGTGCCGACGAGGAAAGGCGAACATGGGATTGATATTTCCGGCTGGCAACAGCGAACGGCGGCTAGGCGGCGGGTCGCTCTACGAACGCATGCGGCGTCACCCCGGCATTGGATTTGATCCCCATGTCGCCCATGGCGCACTGATCTACGACGGGACGGGCCGCGACGTCCTCCGCAGCGTACATGGGGAGTATCTCGACATCGGCAAGCGTTTCGAACTGCCAATGCGGGCCACGACCGGCACATGGCGATCGAGCGCCAAACGCGCGGAAGCCGCCGGCCACGATGTCCGCCGGCTCAACCGGGATAACGTCGTCTTCATGCGTGAGATGCTCGACGGCCGGACGGGGC
Organism: Afifellaceae bacterium; assembly: GCA_035465195.1. Taxonomy (GTDB): domain Bacteria; phylum Pseudomonadota; class Alphaproteobacteria; order Rhizobiales; family Afifellaceae; genus CAMYKZ01. Next base: position 2,431 of record DATHRP010000777.1, read on the forward strand.
AGGACATCGTGCTGTGCGGCGTGCTTGGCCCGAACGGCGATGCCTACCGGCCGGAAGAAGCGCTCGCCGCGGGAGCGGCAGTCGAAACGCACCGGCCGCAGGCCGAAGCGCTGGCGGAAGCCGGATGCGACGAACTCGCCGCGCTGACGATGCCGGCGCTTTCGGAGGCAGTTGGCATCGCCAGGGCGATGAGCGAAAGCGGCCTACAATACTTCGTCAGTTTCGTCATCAAGGCGGACGGCAGGCTGCTCGACGGGACGCCGCTGACCGATGCCATCAGGACAATCGACGACAGGGCCGAACGCCCGCCACAGTCCTATCATGTCAATGCGTCCACCCGAGCGTGCTCGCAAGCGCGCTGACTGCGGTTCAGGCGTCGGATCCTTCCGCGGCATCGCGGATCGATGGTCTGCAGGCGAACACTTCGGCGCGCACGCCGGAAGAGCTTGACGGCCTGGAGGAGATCGACACGGAGGAACCTGAACCGTTCGCCGACGCGGTCGTGGACGTGGCGGAGCGCTTCGGGCTCAGGTTCATCGGCGGCTGTTGCGGCACGACGACCGCGCACATGGAAGAGATCGCACGACGGCTCGCAACCGCCTAGACCACCTCAATGTTCCAGGATCGTCTTTTCGGCGACCGTCGTGTCGGCGTTGAGGTGATAGACCAGCGGCACGCCGGTGCCGATCTCCAGCTTGACCACCTCTTCGGGCGACAGGCCGTCGAGCACCATGACGAGCGAACGAAGCGAATTGCCGTGGGCCGCGACAAGCACCTGGTTGCCGCGCATCACGTCGGGCAGGATATTCTCCATATAGTAGGGCCAGACGCGGGCGCCGGTATCCTTCAGGCTCTCACCACCGGGCGGCGGCGTGTCGTAGGACCGGCGCCAGACATGGACCTGCGCCTCGCCCCACTTGGCACGCGCATCATCCTTGTTGAGACCGGAGAGATCGCCGTAGTCGCGCTCGTTGAGCGCCTGGTCTCGGTGGCCGGGCACATCCGGGTGCTGCATTTCCTCCAGCATCAGGCGCAGCGTCTCCTGGGCGCGCGAGAGAGCGCTGGTGTAGGTGACGTCGAAGCGAAACCCGCCCTCTTTCAACAGCCGGCCGGCTTTGCGCGCCTCGGCGATCCCCTGCTCCGTCAGGCCGGGATCTTTCCAGCCGGTGAACAGGTTCTTCAGGTTCCACTCGCTCTGGCCATGGCGCACGAGCACAAGGACACGGTCCATCTGGTTCTCCATCGTCTCAGTTCGGGCGTCTCAGTTCAGGCCGAGGACGTCAGCCATGGAATAGAGGCCCGGCTTCTTGTCCATGCCCCAGCGGGCGGCGCGGACGGCACCGTTGGCGAAGATGGAACGGTCGTGGGCGCGGTGCGTCAGTTCGATCCGCTCGCCCTCGCCGGCCAAGATCACCATGTGGTCGCCGACGACCGAGCCGCCACGTAGCGCGGCGAAACCGATCGTGCCCTCCACGCGCGGTCCGGTGAGACCATGCCGGGCGTGCACCGCCTTCTCGCCCAATGCCACCTGGCGGCCCTCCGCGGCGGCCTCGCCGAGCAGCAGCGCGGTGCCGGAGGGGGCGTCGACCTTGTGCCGGTGATGCATTTCGAGGATCTCGATATCGAACTCGGGGCCGAGCGCGGCCGCGGCGCGGCGCACCAGGCCGGCCAGCAGATTGACGCCAAGGCTCATATTGCCCGACTTGACGATCCGCGCGTGGCGGGCGGCCGCCCTGATCTTCTCCTCGTCCTCGGCGGAGAGACCCGTGGTGCCGATCACGTGGACCACGCGGGCCTGGGCGGCGAGCTCGGCGTAGCCGACCGTGGCGGCCGGCGCGGTGAAATCCAGCACCGCGTCACAGTTGGCGAAGACCGGCAGCGGATCGGACCCGACGGTCACGCCGGCCGGCGGCTGGCCGGCCAGCACGGCGGCGTCCTGGCCCTGCGACTGCGCGTCGATCCGGTCGAGCGCGCCGGTAAGCTTCATGTCGTCGCGCGCCAGCCCGGCGCGCACCAGCGACAGGCCCA
>DATHRP010000778.1:0-6399 GCA_035465195.1 Afifellaceae bacterium
TCCTTGTCACCCAGCGCATGCTGGCGATGTACAAGAAAAAAGAACGCTAGGGGGCGCTGCCGATGTCTGCGAATATTACGGCACTGCTTTACCTCGTCTCCGGCATCCTGTTCATTCTCGCGCTACGCGGCCTGTCGCACCCGGAAACCAGCCGCAGGGGCAATCAATACGGCATGGCCGGCATGGCCATCGCGATCCTCACAACGCTTGTCGGTCATCCGCCTCAGTCGGGGCTCGGCTGGCTTTTGCTGATCGTCGCACTGGCGATCGGCGGCAGCATCGGTGCGGTGACGGCGCGGCGTATTCCGATGACGGCGATGCCGCAGCTCGTCGCGTTTTTCCACTCTCTGGTCGGTCTTGCCGCCGTTCTCGTCGCCGCCGCGGCGCTCTACGCGCCCCAGGCCTTCGAAATCGGCACGCCGGGCAATATCCATGGGGCCAGCCTGGTGGAGATGAGCCTTGGCCTTGCGATCGGTGCGATCACCTTCACCGGTTCGATTATCGCATTCCTGAAGCTTGACGGCCGCATGTCGGGGGCGCCGATCATGTTGCCGGGACGCCATGTCATCAATATCGGCCTGGCCGTGTTGCTGGTCCTGCTGATCGTCCTGTTCGTGCAGACGGCGAGCCCGGGAATTTTCTGGATGATGACCATCGTCAGCCTCGTGCTCGGCGTCCTGATCATCATACCGATTGGCGGTGCCGACATGCCGGTGGTCGTGTCGATGCTGAACTCCTATTCGGGATGGGCGGCGGCCGGCATCGGTTTCACGCTGGGCAATACCGCACTGATCATCACCGGCGCGCTGGTCGGCTCGTCCGGCGCGATCCTCTCCTACATCATGTGCAAGGGCATGAACCGGTCGTTCATTTCGGTGATCCTCGGCGGCTTCGGCGGCGAAACGGCGGCAGTGGCCGGCGATCTCGGTGACCGGACGGTCAAACAGGGCTCGGCGGACGATGCCGCCTTCCTGATGAAGAACGCCTCGAGGGTCATCATCGTGCCGGGCTACGGCATGGCGGTGGCGCAGGCCCAGCATGCGTTGCGCGAGATGGCCGACAAGCTGAAGGCCGAAGGCGTGGAGATCAAATACGCCATCCATCCGGTTGCCGGCCGCATGCCCGGGCACATGAACGTGCTGCTGGCGGAGGCCAACGTACCCTATGACGAGGTCTTCGAGCTGGAAGACATCAATTCGGAGTTCGCCCAGACCGACGTCGCCTTCGTCATCGGTGCCAACGACGTCACCAATCCGGCTGCACGCGACGATCCGTCGTCGCCGATATACGGCATGCCGATCCTCGACGTCGACAAGGCGGCAACCTGCCTGTTCGTCAAGCGCTCGCTCGGGTCGGGCTATGCCGGCATCGACAATACGCTGTTCTACAAGCCGAACACGATGATGCTGTTCTCGGATGCCAAGAAGATGGTCGAGGATATCGTCAAGGCGCTCGACTAGCCGCAATCGGCTTCGGTAGGCCTGACCGACCGGCTGCCATGGGCTCGCCGGTATGAGTGCCGTGTGGCGTGTGGTAGAATTTTCGACAGTGCCCGGGACAAGGCTCATGAAAGCTTTCCGCAAGCTCCGCGCGAGAATCCGTTTCGTACTGACGGCCATTGCAGTCGCCTATCTGGCGGCCGCAGCCTATCTCTACACATATCAGCGAAGCTATGTCTTCAAGCCGTCCGGTACACTGGCGTCGCCGGTGGACAAGGGACTTGCGGGAGTGGAGGTGGTCGACCTCAACGCTTCCGACGGTACACCGTTGAAGGCTTGGTACGCAAAGGCCGAAGACGGCAAGCCGACGTTCCTCTATCTGCAGGGAAATGCAGGAAACATCTCCGGACGCTCCGACCGGTTCGCCCGGATCCTGGCCGGCGGCTACGGCCTGATGGCACCGAGCTATCGCGGCTATGCAGGCAGCGGCGGCGAGCCGGGCGAGGCGGCCTTCATCTCCGACGGTGTGCTGGCCTATGACTGGCTGAGCGAACGCGCGGACCGGATCATCGTTTACGGCGAATCCATCGGTACCGGTGTCGCGGTCCCGGTTGCCGCGGAGCGCAACCCGGCGGCCGTCGTACTGGAAGCGCCATTATCGGCCGCCGTCGATCTTGCCTGGGAGCAGTATCCCTGGCTGCCGGTCAATTTACTGATGAAAGACCAGTTCCGTTCAAGAGACATGGTCGGGCGGATCGACGAACCGCTTCTGATCGTCCACGGCACCGCGGATCGCGTGGTGCCAATCGATCAGGGTCGGGACCTATTCGATCACGCCACAGGAGAAAAGACCCTGCATGTTATCGAAGGGGCGGGTCACGGCGACCTGTGGAGCAAAGGCTTGTGGCCTGTGGTTCAGCGTTTCGTCGAAAAGCTGCAGTGACCCCGGGCCTCACAAGCGGACGGCCTCGGACAAGTTCGGCCGTTCAGGAAACCGTCAGGCGTTGCGCTTCATGCCGGCCCTGGCATCACGCGAACGGGGGTCGAGATTGGATGCCCGCGCGAAGGAATCGAATGCCTTCTTCTTTTCGCCGAGCTGTTCCAGCGCCAGTCCCTGGTTTACCCAACCCTGCGGGTCGGACCGGTTGCGGGAAATGGCTTCGTTGAAATCCTCCAGCGCGGTCTTTGCATCGCCGGTCGCCAGGTAGGACAGGCCGCGGCCCTTGTAGGGTGCGGCAGTCTGCGGCGAAATACCGATCGCGCGGGTGAAATCGACGATCGCCTGCTGGTGCTGACCGAGCGACTGATTGACAAGTCCGCGGTTGTGAAAGGCCTGCGCGTCGTTCGGATGGATGCGGATGGCATTGTCATAGTCGGCAAGCGCCAGGTCCGACCGGCCGTCTTGCCGATAAATGTTCCCGCGGCCGATATAGGCCGGATAAGATTGCGGGTTGGCCTGAATGGCGCGGTTATAGTCGTCGAGGGCCTTGGGGGTCTTGCCCTGGCGGCTGTAGATCAGGGCTCGATTGGAATAGGCGGCACTGTAGCCGGGATCGAGCTGCAACGCGGTATCGAAATCCTGCAGAGCTTCCTTGTAGCGTCCGGCCTCGGCGTAGGCTGTGCCGCGGACATTGTAGGCGCCCGGATCGCGCGGGTTGCTCTGGATGACCGCGGTCAGCGATTCGATATTGGCGGCCGAGGCGGTTTCCGGGGTCGTGCCGATGCGCGGTCCGATCGACGACGTATTGATCGACTGGCAAGCCGGAAGCACCAGCAGGCACGCTGCTGCCATAGCAAGCTGGATTTCACGAATCACTTGGAAATTCGTCATGACGGCATGCCGTATCTTGCAGACATGTTAAAAAAAAGGCCGGGCGGTCGCCCAACCTTCCTGCCACATTTCTGGCGGGCTTCACGCGCCGCCGGTCAGCGCGAACTACGCTTCGGACCCGGGATCAGGCCTTCGCGCTGAGCGCGCTTTCGCGCCAGCTTGCGGGCGCGACGCACGGCTTCGGCCTTTTCCCGCGCTTTCTTCACCGACGGCTTTTCATAGTGGCCGCGGAGTTTCATTTCACGGAAGATGCCTTCGCGCTGCATCTTCTTCTTCAGCGCCTTCAGCGCCTGATCGACGTTATTGTCCCGAACGATAACCTGCACGTCTATCCAGTTCCTTTCCCCGGACTTTCGCCCGCTCGACAGATGCCCGGAACCGACATGTTGAGGCCCGCCGGGCGGCCGTGCCGACCCATACAGAACCCGTCGTTTCCGAAAAAAATGTCCTGTCAGCCACCAGGTGGCGACAGGAATTGGGGCGTCTATACCTGCAAAATCGGGTTTTGTCCACCGTCCGCCGGTGCTCAATTGGCCTCCGGAACCGTGGAATTCTCCTGTCCGGCCGCCTGACTCAGGTTCAGAAAGCCGCCCGGCCAGGCATTGGCGCGTTCTTGCGCACGCCGCAGAATATCGGCGTCTTGCCGCAACAGCCAGATGTCGAGAAACTTGTCCTGCAGGCCGCGCCGGCGGGCGATCATGTACCAGCGCGCGGCCTCTTCCGCGTTCTTTTCCACCCCGCGGCCTTCTGCCAGAACGCGTGCGAATCGCCGCTGGGCGACCGGGTTGTCGGCAAGTGCTGCCTGGCGCAGCCAGCCGGCGGCACGCGGCTCGTCCTTCGGGCCGCCACGACCGTTGAACAGCATGATGGCATATTCTATCTGCGCCGGGACATGGCCCGCCTTCGCCGCTTCACCGAACCAGCGAGCAGCCTGGATATCGTCCTGGCTTACACCGATCCCTTCGATAAACAACCCGCCGAGGGTGAATTGGGCATCGCTGTCGCCGCCATTTGCGGCGCGGGTCAGATAGGCCGCCGCTCGATATTCGTCCTTCTCGACGCCTTCACCGCGCAGATAGAGATAGCCAAGTTCCCTCAGCGCGGTCGACTGACCGAGGTCGCCAGCCTGCCGGAACAGCTCCGCGGCCCTGGCGGGATCCTTTTCCAGTCCCCTTCCGTCCATATAAAGCCGGCCAAGCGCATAAAGCGCTTCCGGGTCTCCCTGGGCGGCGGCGAGCTTGTACCAGCCGGCAGCTTCCTTGAAATCCTGGCGAACGCCGAGCCCCTTCGCGAGCAACTCGCCGAGCAGGGTCTGGGCGATCGGATCGCCGTTTTCGGCCTGACCCAGGGCCATCGCGAACGCAGTCAGGAAATAACCGCGCTGATAGGCACTGTAAGCCACGTCGATCGGCTTCGGGGGCAGGGTGCCGGTATCCTGGAGCGTCTGCCTGATCCGGTCGCCGATCGGGTCACTATCGGCGTCCTGCGGCGCCGGAAGAGCGTGCGAGGGCTTGTCCGCCGGAACGGCACCGGTCTCCGCCGGTGCATGCCGATCCGGCTTGTCATCGACGGTCTGGGCCAAGCCCGGCGCGGCTGCACCCGAAAGGAGACCCAGCACGGCCATCATGGAAATTGGACGTCTCAACACGGTCGTCATCATTCTCCGGCCCTGGAAATCAGGTCAAGCGCTTCGCGTACCGCGGCACCCGGACCGTCCGGGTGGGACCAGCAGGCTTCGTGGAGCGCAATGAAATCCGCCCCGGTCGCGGCCGTATCGGTGACACTCTCCACCGCGCTGCCGGCCATCACCACCGCTGGAACTTCTACGATCTCGGACCACCATTCGGCAAGGTCGAGGTTCTTGTGGTGGGCCTGCGGCCTGATATCACCGTGCGGCTTGCCGAAAAAGACATAGTCGGCGCCAGCTTCGCCTGCCTGCATTGCAGCATGGCGGTTCATGACCGCGCCGGCCCCGACAATCATGCGGGGCTTCAACCGTTCGACCGCATTTTTCAGGTCGCCGAGGCCGCCGGAAACATGGACACCGTCTGCTCCGGTTCGGGCCGCGATGCGGACATGGTTTTCAAGCAGGGCCGCCGCGCCGTGGGATTGTATCACCGGCACAAGCGCTTCGGCGGCTGCAGCCATTTCATGCTCCTCCTCGATGTCTGCGATCAGAACCGCGGCGACATCTCCGGCTTCCAGCGCCTCTTCGAGACGTGCGCGGAATGCCGACAGGTCCAGTAATCCCGGCGTCACCAGATAGAGGCGGGCGGACTGTTGAGCGGACTCAGGCATCACCGAAGGCCTGCGGCCAAACGCCGGCTAGGCAGCCTTTTTTTCGTCTCCGGCGGACCATTTGCCCATCGCCGCCGCGCCGTTCATGGCCAGGCGGTGATTGAACGCCGTTTGTGCGGCCGCGACATTGCCGGGCTTGCCGCCCCAGGCAGCAAGCGCTGCGGCCTGCAGCGCACGCCCGTACGAATAGGTCAGCTTCCACGGCAGATCGTACATGGCGTTCATCGCCGACAGGTGCGCCGTGGCGTCGACGTCGGACTGTCCGCCGGACAGGAAGGCGATGCCCGGCACCGCCGCCGGGACCGTGGCTTTCAGGCAGCGTACGGTCTTTTCGGCGACTTCCTCGACGCTGGCCTGCTTCGAGCACTTCTGGCCGGGAACGACCATATTTGGCTTCAGCACCGTACCCTCGAGATTGACGCCGGCCTCGAAAAGCTCATCGAACAGGGTGTTCTGGATCCAAATACTGACGTCGTAGCAGGCGTCGATATCGTGGACGGCATCCGGCCCGTCCATCAGCACCTCGGGTTCGACGATCGGTACGATGCCCGCTTCCTGGCACAGCGCCGCATAGCGTGCGAGGGCATGGGCGTTGGCCTTTATGCAGGTCCATGACGGCCGGCCGTCGCCGATCGAGATGACGGCCCGCCACTTGGCGAAGCGCGCGCCGAGATCGTGATATTCGGCAAGCCGTTCGCGCAGGCCGTCCAGTCCCTCGGTCACGGTTTCGCCGGCGTGGCCGGCGAGCGGCTTGGCGCCCGCGTCGACCTTGATCCCGGGTACGGCGCCCGCATCCTGGATCAGCTTGACCAACGGCGTCCCGTCCGCGGC
>DATHRP010000779.1:0-4245 GCA_035465195.1 Afifellaceae bacterium
CCGGAAAAAACTTCATAGGGGGACGGCGAAATGGCAACTTTTCAGGAATTGCTCTCCCACAAACGCCTGAAGGTGGGAACATATATCGGCGAATTCGCCACGCCTGGAATCGGGCGTATTCTCAAGGCGGCAGGCTGCGAATTCGCGTTTGTCGACATGGAGCATAGCGGTTTTAACTTCGAAACCGTCAAATCGCTTCTGCGCCATTTGCACGATTGCGGAATTGCCAGTGTCGTTCGCCCGCCGTCCAAGGCTGCCCATCACGTGTCACGGGCGCTCGATGTCGGCGCGCAGGGCGTAATCCCGCCGATGATGGAAACCGCGGACGAGGCGGAAACGCTGGTCCGGCAGACGAAATATCCGCCCCACGGAACTCGCGGCGCCGCTTTCGCCATCGCCCACGACAATTACCAACCGCGTCCGGTCAAGGAGGTCGCAGCCGCCGCAAACGCGCAAACGACCGCGGTCGCCCTTATCGAAACTGCTGGCGGCGTAGCCAATGTTGATGCGATAGCATCCGTGAACGGAATGGATTGCCTATGGCTGGGTCACCTCGACCTCTCGAATTCGCAAGGGATTCCTGGTGAGTTCGACAATCCCATATTCACCGACGCAGTCGCTGCAGTGATGAAAGCCGGGACCGCCAATGGCAAAAGCGTTGGACGGCTGGCCGGCTCCCTGGACGAAAGCGTCCGTCTGTTCTCGGAGGGTTGTGACTTGATCTGTTATTCGGGCGATGTCTGGCTGTTTACGTCGGCGCTCAGCCAAGCGGTCACGGCCGTTCGAAGCCAAATAGGTGATGCAGTTGCCGGAGGACACACCTGATGGAAAAATTCCGTGTTGCGCTGAGTGCCGATTTTCGTCGTCCGGACGGCACGCCGGCATTCCCGTCATTCGACCTCTCTCCGCTTGATGACAATCCGCAGATCGAGTGGGCATTTGTTCCGGTCACCGATGGCCACATTGTTGCCAAGGATATGGTCGGGTTTGACGCGCTGATCCTGTTGGCCGGCCAGTTCAACACGGCAAGCCTTCCCGGCGATGGCCGCCTCTCCACGGTTGCCCGCTTCGGTGTCGGCTATGACAATGTGGATGTCGACGCCTGCAGCGCGGCGGATGTCGCTGTCGTGATCACGCCGAGTGGCGTGCGGCGGCCGGTGGCGGTTGCCATCATGACCTTCGTCCTCGCCCTTTCGGGGCGCCTCCTGATCAAAGACCGGCTGACAAGTGCCGGACCCGAGGGATGGGCAGAGCGGACACAGTATATGGGGCAAGGCCTCGTCGGCCTGACGCTTGGCTCGGTCGGTGTCGGCAATATCGGCGCGGAGATGTTCCGCCTTGCCCGGCCATTCGACATGCGCTTTGTCGCTCACGATCCCTATGCCGATCCGCATATTGCCGCGGAGCTGAACGTTGAACTCGTCGATCTGGAGGACGTCTTTCGCCGATCCGATTTCGTTTGCATAAACTGCCCGCTGACTGATGAGACCGAGGGACTGGTTAACTCCGATCGCCTCGCGCTGATGAAGGATACAGCGTTCCTGATCAATACGGCCCGCGGACCCATTGTCGACCAGGCCGCCCTGACAGAAGCACTGGCGAGCCGGCGCATCGCCGGCGCTGGGCTGGATGTGTTTCAGGACGAGCCGTCCAGCGAGACGGATCCCCTGTTTGCCTTGGACAATGTGATTGTTACGCCACACTCCTTGTGTTGGACTGATCAATGTTTTGCGGAAATCGGCGCTGCGGATATTCGCGCTGTTTCTGCTGTTATGGCGGGAGATCCGCCGGAGGGAATTGTCAACAGCGACATTATTTCCAATTCGCGCTGGGCCGCTAAGCTGGCTGACTACCGGACGCGGTTTTCCTGACGTCGCGATCGGCGAATGATACAATGACCAGAGCAAACATAGCCAGGTCCCGCCGTCAGTGCTCCCTGGCTTCAGCGCTATGATTCGGGAGCCGACGATCCAAGACCAATATCCGGCGGGCTGGTCAATAAAACCAAAACTCACCCGGCTGCACGTCTTCTGAAGGCCGCCACTCCCGCTCCAACGATCTTTGGCAGGTGCGTGTAGATATATAAAGATCCTTTGGCTAGCACTTGGTCGATATTCTCGACCGATGCAGGCATGCCCGCGATCTTGCCTGCGCCAACAATCTTCTCGAGTGTTTTCCTGATCGCGCTATCTACAGCATCCGCTTTTGGATTGCCTGGGTATCCCATCGATTGGGACAGATCGGAGGGCCCGATAAAGAATACATCGATGCCTTCGACACCAAGTATCTCATCCGCGTTTTCGATCGCGGCGGTATGTTCAAGCTGCACACAGACCAGTGATTGTTCGTTGCTTTCCCTAGTGAAGGCTTCCATGGACTCTGAGAAACCGTATCGGTCAGGTCGCGTTCCGGCAGCAAGCCCCCGATTGTCACCCGGGCCAAACTTGACCGCGGAAACCGCATTGCGTGCGTCATCGGCAGTGTTGATATGCGGAACCTGAACGCCCGCTGCACCACGATCCATGACCGACGATATATCCGCGCGGGAATTGCTTTTCGGCCTGACGATTGGTGTTATGCCGCTTGCTTCTGCGGCCATGATCATCAACTCCGCGCTTTCTAGCCCGATCGTTCCATGCTCCATATCGATCAGGACCCAGTCGAATGCTGCGTGGGCGACCATTTCCACCATCTGCGGCGATGGGATCATGATCGAACAACCGAGCGCCGGTCTGCCGGCAAGCAGCATCGATTTCATTTGGTTTGTCTTCATCGTTTCCCCGAAGATCGCGATTGTTCCGACATGCGATGTAACAGCCCATCGACTACATCGTCCATCCGATCGGGCTTGGACGGGAACTCCTGCGACAGCTTCAGCTTTGTTGATCGTTCGAAAAACGCCAAAGTCGCATTAGTCATCAATGCGTCCTGGTTCATCTCCTTCAACAAGTCGGCCACTTGGACCATTTCGTGGTAACGCCGCTCATGGGCCAGCGCATGCGAGCAGACCCAGTTTCTGGCCACATCCTCGAAACTGTTGGCGGAAAAAAGTGCCGTAACTTCCTGCCACAAATCATCCTCGAGACCAGCGGTACTGGCAGCAGCAAGGAACTCGATGAGAAGCGCTTCAAGTCCCTTGGAGAATATGCTGCGCAACATCTTGAACGCAGATGCCTTGCCGATCTCCGTGCTGTAGGGCGCGGTTTGCAGTCCAAAACCGTTGAGAAGTTCAGATGCATTCCGGGCATGCGAGCCGCCAAGCAATATTCTCGTCCGGCCACCGGTTACACCAATTGCACCGAGGATCGCACCTTCGACAAAAACCGCACCTGTCAGGGAGATCATACGGTCCAACTTCATCTTGACCGACGGCGCGGTGGAATTCAGATCGCAGTAATACTGTCCCGGGCACAGCATTGAAACGCACTCAGTTGCCACGGCGAATGCGGCATTGGTCGTAACAGTGGACAGTATGATATCGGATGAAGCCAGTAGATCAGACAACGAACCGAATCTTACGTTCTCAAGATCGGGGCCGTCATCCACCCGTGGTTGAAAACCCGCGTCATCCCATTTCTTGTCGAAGACTGACACGCGCGCGCCGGCGCTGGTCAATTCCCGTGCAAAGGCAGATCCGGCTTCTCCGAAACCGAGAATTCCAATAATCGTCATCAGCAGATGCCTTGTCGAACCACCACAACGTCACTGGGTATTATTGCCGTTTGACGCCTACGGCATCAGATCGACTTCCAGGTGGATATAGTCACCGCGATAGGTGGCCTCCCCCAGATAAATGACCGTGCCGTCCACTCCGGTGAAGACGCGCCGGATCTCTGCCACCGGCGTGTTGACAGGAATGTTGAGATCGCGCGCAACGTCGACTTCGGCCGCGCCAATATTCAGCGTCTGACGGGCCTTGGCGATCTCCACGCCCGGCAGTGATGCGAAGAGCGGAATGACGACCTCGCGCCTAAACCGTTCCGGCGCGAGATTGTAGATCCGTTCGTCGATGAAAATCGATACAACGCAATAGGCTTCGCCATCGCGAGCATGAACCCGGCGCATGTGGAAATAGCGCGGCGCGCCGATCCCGTCCCGCTCGGTCAGGTTCGGGGACTCGTGCGACTCGATGATATTGGACAAATCGGGCTTGTCGCCGCGATACATCTCGACAAGGTCGTCCAGGCTTGTCTGGACGAGCAGCCTCCGGTTTCGCCCCGGTTCGGCGGTCACGAAGGTGCCGCG
>DATHRP010000780.1:0-4408 GCA_035465195.1 Afifellaceae bacterium
GCAGGCCAACGCCCGCGCCAAGGCCAACCTTTGCTGCTCGCCGCCGGATAGCGAGCGCGCCGGCTGGCGTGCCATGATCAGCAGGCCGGCTTCCTCCAGGAAACGGTCACGCGCTTCCGGGTCCGCCCTGCCCTTCAGCGACAGCACGAAATCAACGTTCGCCGCCACGGATCGCCTGAGCAGAACCGGCTTCTGGAACACCATCGCCTGGCGCAGCCGCGTCGCCTTGCCGACCGCCTCGCCGTTCCAGTCGATGGTGCCGCTATCGACCGGTATCAGGCCGTGGAGCAACCTCACAAGCAGGCTCTTGCCGGCACCGTTGGGACCGAGCAACGCGGTGGGACCGCGCGAGGCAATTTCAAGCTCGTCGATGTCGATCAGGGTCCGGCCGCCGGCGGAAAACCGCAGCTTGCGGACCGTCAGGGGAAGCTGTCCGGCCACGTCACGCATGGGCGACCCGCAGCGTACGCTCGCGCAGCATCATGACGGCAGCATTCACGCCGAGCGCGATGGCGAGCAGGATGATACCGAGCGCCAACGCCAGCGCCAGGTCGCCTTTCGAGGTTTCCAGAGCGATAGCCGTCGTCATGACCCGCGTCAGGTGCGCGATATTGCCGCCGACGATGATGACGGCGCCGACCTCCGCGATAGCCCGCCCGAAGCCGGCAAGCGCCACAGTGACGAGGCTGAATCGCCCGTCCCAGACCAGCGCGGCGGCGGCGCGGAACCAGGGAACCGACAGCGACAGGAACTGCTCGGAATATTCCGCGTTCAAGTCCTCGATCGTCTGCCGCGCCAACGCGGCGATGATCGGCGAGATCAGGATCGTCTGGGCAATCACCATGGCGCCCGGGGTGTAGAGCAATTGAAGGAAGCCCATCGGCCCGGCATTGGACAGAGCCATGTAGACCAGCAGGCCGATCACCACCGGCGGAAGGCCCATCATGGCATTGAGCAGGACCACGAAGCCCCAGCGGCCCGGAAATCGGGCGATCGCGAGCACTGCCCCGACCGGCAGCCCAATCAGGCAGGCAAACGCCACCGCCGTGAAGCTGACGCGCAGCGACAGGCTGACGATTTCCAGCAGATCCGCATCGGCGCCGGCAATGAGCGCGAATGCCAGTCGGAACGCTTCTGCAAAATCTTGCAATTTATGCCTTTTCTATCGAATTTCTTCTGATATCGGATAATCTGCATGATTCAGCGCTCGGCATCAATCCCTCGCCATTTCCATGCGGACGCCGAGGTCCCGGGGAAGCGGCGGCGCAGGAAATTCCGGCAATCGACCGATCTGTGACGGACGTCACTTTGATATGAGCGATGCATCACCACCTCTTCCGTGCATACAGCAGTTGGGAGAGAAACAATGATTATCGATCTGGTCTGGCGCACCGCCCTCTTCTTCGCCCTGTCGTTCGGTTCCGCCGCAATCATGGCGCTGCCGTACCTGCCCTGATCGCGATGAACCGTCGGGATCGCGGTGATGCCGGAGCAAACGGCGCCAGCGATAGCCAGCCGCGGCACTCCGGTTTTCAAAGTCGGCTGAACAGTTTCATGGGAGCATTTCGGATGCGTTCCACCAATGACAGACTATTCATTGCCGCATGGCTGGTCGCCTGCGTTTCAGTCCTCATCGTTGCAAGTCTGGCGGCCGTTTAGGTCGCCAGGCCCGGTCCGTCCCCGCCCGAGGGGCCTATTGGGACGGCCGCTGCGTGCAAGTCATCAGAGTTCCGGCCCAGTTCAGTTATGCGTTTCCGTTTCGGTCGATGAAATCCAGTCCGCCGGTATTGTAGTGTATCGCCCCGGAATCCTCCCAGCCGGTGGCGATATACTGGGGCCAATCTCCTCCTGGCGTCCGCGTGAATACGCCGACCGGCGGGCTGGTGCCCCGCAAACTGACCGCCGCGCCGAAAAAATCCCGCTATTGCGTTTGCGCACCCGCGAATTCGTCCGGCCAACCGGCAATTCCGGCAATCGACCAAACTGTGACGCACGTCACTAGGATTTCCTGATCCAGCCCCCACCTCCTGTATGCAATCGGAACTCTGGGAGGAAACAATGCTGACGATCAATCACATCCTTACCGCAGGCATCCTGGTCGCAATGATGGCTTTCTCGCCCGTCACCATCAGCCTGATGCAGGAAACCGGCCCGATGGTCGCCTCGATCTCGCAGAACGGCCGCTGATCCTATCCTCCTTCCGAAGCTCCGGGCATGGCGAAACAGTCAGAACAGCGCCGTGCCGGAGCCCCAAAATCCCGAAATTTGAACTCCAGGACCGGAAATCCGGGACCCGATCTGGCGGCCGCGCTACCGCCGCGCTAGCATCCGCTGGATGCAGGACCGGATCGAAGCCATTGCACGGGCGATCAAAGCCGAGAACCGCCCGATCACAGCCGAAAGCCTCCACGACATGCCGGCGATCTCCGGCGCCTATGTGCTGATCCTGCGGCTGGAACGTCCGGTCCGCGCGGTGACCCGACGGTCAATCTATTGCAGTATCCCGGCCGGCTGGCACGTCTATGCCGGCAGCGCGCGCGGACCAGGCGGAGTCCGCGCACGCCTGATGCGGCATTTCCGGAACGACAAGGCAATACACTGGCATATCGACAGGTTGACGCTGGCGGCGAAAGAACTTGCCGCGATCGCCGTCGAAGGCGGCGTGGAATGCGACCTGGTTGACCGGCTGCTGCGCTCTGGACGTTACCGCGCCGCGGTTTCCGGTTTCGGCAATACCGATTGCAGATGCTGTGAAACCCACCTGTTGACCGCCGCCTGAACCCGCCTGTCCGGGCTGCTCCCTCCGCGTTACAGCCAGACGCGGTGCAGCCCGCCGTCCTTGCCGGTCAACGGGTCGGATCTTGGAACCGGAACAGCGGCCGCCTTTTCGCCCGCGATTTCCACGTCGAGATCGCCGGCATTGGAGATTGCACTGCTCTGGCCGGGCGGATAACCGCCAACGACGAGGAAGCCGGGTTGCTGCGACAGGCGCTTGTGGCCGACACCGGCGGGGATCAGCACCACGTCCCCGGCCTTGAAATCCGTTGCGATGCCGTTGTCGCCACCGAATCCGATCTGGGCGCTCCCGCCCACGCAACCGAGCACTTCGTGCGCCAGCGGGTGATAGTGCCAGTAGGGAAAGACGCCGTTGACCCAGGTGCCCTGCCAGCCATTGCGCTTAAACAAGGATTCGCAGCCGTCCGCCGAGCGCGTGCTGCCGGCCAGCGCACCGCGGTAGACGATGAGCGGAAGCCGGTTGTTGGGAATCCCGTCTTCGGGCCGGAGCTGATAGGTTTCCAGTTCGATCTGCATGGTCCCCGCCTGCATGATCCTGGCCGGCATCGAAGCAACATGCCATTTGCAACCGCCAACCGGTTATCATGAGTTAATATCATTCGGCTCGGCATGCAATCGATCGCGGAACATCGGCATCGATTTTGACCGTCGGAGGCCCGCATGAAAGCAATGGTCCTGGACAGACACGGCAAGCCGCTTCGATTGATCGAACGGGCCGATCCGCGCCCAGGTCCAGGCGAGATCCTGGTCGGCGTCACCGCCTGCGGCGTTTGCCGCACTGACCTGCATCTCGTCGACGGCGAACTGCCCGATCCACGGCTGCCGATCGTGCCCGGCCACGAGATCGTCGGCACGGTGCTGGAAACCGGCGACGGCGTCGACGGGTTCGAAAAGGGCGAACGGGTCGGCATTCCCTGGCTCGGTCACACCTGCGGCCAATGCCGCTACTGCCTGTCGGGCGCGGAAAATCTCTGCGACGACGCGCGCTTCACAGGCTATCAGATCGACGGCGGTTTTGCCGACATGACGGTCGCCGACGCCCGCTATTGCTTCCCGGTTCGCGGCGATTTTTCGGACGCCGAGGCCGCGCCTTTGCTCTGCGCCGGGCTGATCGGCTACCGCTCGCTTCGCATGGCCGGCGACGATGCCGAGCATCTCGGCATCTACGGCTTCGGAGCGGCAGCCCATATCGTCGCCCAGGTCGCGCGCTATCGCGGCCAGAGGGTCTATGCCTTCACGCGCCCCGGCGACAGCAAGGCCCAGCAGTTCGCGCTCGGCCTCGGCGCCGCATGGGCCGGTCCGTCCGACGCCGCGCCGCCGGCGGAACTCGATGCGGCGATCATCTTCGCCCCGGTTGGTGCGCTGGTGCCGCTGGCACTGGCCGCTGTACACAAGGGCGGAGTGGTGGTCTGCGCCGGGATCCACATGAGCGAGATCCCGCACTTCAGCTACGACCTGCTGTGGGGCGAGCGCGTGGTGCGCAGCGTGGCCAACCTGACGCGGCGCGACGCCCGGGAGTTCCTCGAGATCGCGCCGAAGGTGCCGGTGCGCACGGAGGTGCATACGTACCCGCTGGCGCGGGCCAACGCCGCGCTGGACGACCTGCGCCACG
>DATHRP010000781.1:0-6036 GCA_035465195.1 Afifellaceae bacterium
GGGCTAGGCCGACGGGCTGTTCTTGCTGGCCGGCGGTATCGCGGGGCTGCTCGTCGCGGCCTTCATCGCCGTGCCGTCGTTCATCGTCATCCTGCTCGCCGAACTGTTCGCCTGGAGGTCGGTCTTCTACTACCTCGTCGCCGGCGGCCTGATCGGCCTGTCCGGCAGCGTGCTGCCGGTCAGGGAAATCCTGCCGGAGGCCGATGTCGACATGACGATGTTGGCGGCGGCTGGGCTCGCCGGCGGTTTCGTCTACTGGCTGATCGCAGGCCGCAGCGCCGGTTACGGCGCCAGGCCGCGGGTCGAACCCGATGCCGGAGGTGGAACAGGTCTGACCGACCGGTAGTGCCCGGGCAGCGCCGCCTAACGTGTCTTTCCGTGTCGCGCTTGCGTCCGGCACGGTGCTGGGCGATCCTTCATGGAAACGAGGCCAACGGCAATAATGACCGCCGCAGTGAGGGGAGGCGTTGATGACCAACCGTTTCGAGACGGAGAAGAAGAAGCGGATAGCGGCGATCCGCAAAACCCTGACAGGGGACAAGGCCGGCATCATGACGGTCACCTTCGCCGATGCCCTATTTGAGGGTGCTGCGGGCGAGGACCTGATCCGCTATCCCGCGGATGCGCTTGCGCGGCTGGCGGCCGATACCTTCGATTTCATCGCTAAGCGCAAGGGTGAAAAGCCGCTTATCAGTGTGAGCGACATGGCGGACACCGACGCCGACGGCCGCGCCATCACGGTGATCCAGCTCCTGAACACCGACAAGCCGTTCCTGCTCGATTCCGTGCTCGGCGAAATCCGCGCCCTGGGCCACCAGATCCGGCTGGTCATGCATCCGATCTTCGAAGTCGACCGCGACGCGTCGGGCAAGCTCACACACTTTGCCGCCTCCCGGCCGGGCCGTCAGTCGGAGCACGTGCGGGAGAGCTACATCCAGGTGCATGTGCCGCAGATCCGCGACAAGGCGGCACGGGAGAAGCTCCAGGACGGGCTTGCCGGGCTGATCGCCGACATCCACCTGGTCACCGACCACTGGCGGGCGATGCGCGAGCGGCTCGCCAAGGCGATCTGGGACCTGCGGGAAAGCCCGCCGGACGTTTCCGGCGGCACGGCGGCCGAGACGATCGCTTTCCTGGAGTGGCTGGAGGACAATAATTTCACGTTCCTGGGCATGCGTGAGTCGTTTTACCGGGGCCTGGACGACGGAAAGCTCGAGGATTCGCGCGGCAGCGGCCTCGGCATCCTGTCCAACCCCGATGTCACGGTGTTCCGGCGCGGTTCGGAAGAGGTGACGATCACCCCGGAGATCCGCGACTTCCTTCTGAGTCCCGACCCGCTGATCATCACCAAGGCGAACGTCATCTCGCGCGTTCACCGGCGTGACTACATGGATTATGTCGGTGTCAAGCTGTTCGACGAGGCCGGCAAGGTGTGCGGCGAACTGCGGGTCGTCGGCCTGTTCACGTCGAGCGCCTTCACCCGGTCGGTCCAGCGCATCCCGTTCATCCGCCGCAAGGTGGACCATATCGTGCGGCGCGCCGGCTTCGATGCCGCCAGCCATTCCGGCAAGGCGCTGCTCAACGTTCTGGAAGGCTATCCGCGCACCGAACTGTTCCAGGCCGACGAGGACGTGCTGTTCGAATATTCGATGGCGATCCTGCAGCTTCACGACAGGCCGCGTGTACGCGTGCTGGCGCGGCGCGACCGGTTCGACCGCTTCGTCTCGATCCTCGTCTTCGTGCCGCGCGAGCGTTATTCGTCGGAAGTGCGCGAGCGGATCGGCGTCGCGCTGGCCGCCATGTATGGCGGCCATGTCTCGGCCTATTTCCCCTCGTTCCCCGAAGGCGGCCTCGCGCGGGTGCATTTCATCATCGGGCGCGACCATGCCGGCGTGGAGAATCCGGACCAGTCGGAGGCGGAAGCACTTGTGCACTCGATCACCCGCACCTGGGAAGACGGGCTGGCCGACGCCGTCAACGCGGCCTTCGAGCCGCCACGCGCAGCGGAACTCTCGGCGGCATGGCTCGGCGCCTTCGGCAGCGACTACAGCTCGGCGTTCGATCCGGCGGACGCGGTCCGCGATATCGAGACCAGCGAGGACCTGATCTCGGCGGACGCCATCGCCGCCCACTTCCTGCGGCGGGGCGATCTGACCGGCAACCGGCTCAACCTGCGCTTCCATCACCGGGCAACGCCGATTCCGCTTTCGGAACGAGTGCCGCTCCTGGAGAATCTCGGCTTCCAGGTGATCGACGAGCGGACCTTCCGGCTCAACCCGCTCGACAGTGCGCGCATCTTCATCCACGACATGACGCTGGAATCGGCCGGCGACGAACCGGTCGACCTCGGCGAAGCGGGCGAACGCCTGCGGGAGACGGTGCTCGCCGTCTGGGACGGGCTGGCGGAGAACGACGGCTTCAACGCGCTGGTCCTGAAAGCCGGCATCGGCTGGCGCGAGGCGGCGCTGCTCAGGGCGATCGGCGGCTATATGCGACAGGCCCAGGTGCCCTATTCGCCGGACTATATCTGGAACACGCTCGGACGTTATCCCGAGACGGCACGGCTGATGGTCGATCTCTTCAGGGTCCGCTTCGACCCGGCCCAGACCAAGCGCGATGCCGCCGTCGCCGCCGCGCAAAAGAGTACGGAGCAGGCGCTGAACGCGGTGACCAGCCTCGACGACGACACCATCCTGCGCGGCTACCGGCAGGTGATCGACGCCGTCCAGCGCACCGACTTCTTCACCCATGACGAGAACGGCCATCCGCCGCTGGCAATCACCTTCAAGATCAAGCCGACGGAACTGCCGTTCATCGTCAAGCCGCGGCCGTTCCGCGAGATCTACGTCCATTCGCCCGAAGTCGACGGCGTGCACATGCGATTCGGCCCGGTGGCGCGCGGCGGCCTGCGCTGGTCCGACCGGCCGCAGGACTTCCGGGTGGAGGTGCTCGGCCTCGTCAAGGCGCAGCAGGTCAAGAACGCCGTCATCGTGCCGGTCGGCTCCAAGGGCGGCTTCTATCCCAAGAAGCTGCCGGTCGGCGGCAGCCGGGAGGAGGTCTTCGAGGCGGGCCGCCAGGCCTATATCCGCTTCATCGACCGCCTGCTTTCGGTGACCGACGACCTGGAAGGCAACAAGGTCGTTCCGCCCGAAAACGTCGTCCGCTACGACGGCGACGATCCGTACCTCGTGGTGGCCGCCGACAAGGGCACGGCGACCTTCTCCGACACCGCCAACGCGATCTCGCAGCAGCACGGTTTCTGGCTCGACGACGCCTTCGCCTCCGGCGGATCGGCCGGTTACGACCACAAGGTCATGGGCATCACCGCGCGCGGCGGCTGGGAAGCGGTGAAACGTCACTTCCGGGAGATGGACCGCGACATCCAGACCGAACCGTTCACGGCGGCCGGATGCGGCGACATGTCGGGCGACGTGTTCGGCAACGGCATGCTGCTGTCGAAGGCGACCAGGCTGGTCGCGGCGTTCGACCACCGCGACATTTTCATCGATCCCAATCCCGATCCGGCGAAAAGCTGGGAGGAACGCAAGCGGCTGTTCGAGTTGGAGCGTTCGAGCTGGCAGGACTACGACACGTCGCTGATCTCGAAGGGCGGCGGCGTGTTCTCCCGGCACGACAAGCAGGTGCCGCTGTCGGCCGAAGTCCGCAAGCTGCTCAAGCTCAACAGGACCAGCGCCCGGCCGAACGAGGTGATCAACGCGATCCTGAAAATGCCGGTCGACCTGTTGTGGTTCGGCGGGATCGGCACCTATGTCCGCGCCACGACGGAAAGCGACGCCGACGTCGGCGACAAGGCGAACGACGCGGTACGCGTGACGGCACCGGAAATCGGCGCCAAGGTGGTCGGTGAGGGCGCCAATCTCGGCTTCACCCAGCGCGCCCGCGTTGAGTTCTGCCAGCATGGCGGGCGCTGCAATTCCGATGCCATCGACAATTCGGCCGGGGTCAATTCCTCCGACGTCGAGGTCAATATCAAGATCGCCCTGACGCCGGCCGTGCGCGCCGGCAAGATGACGCTGCCGGCCCGCAACCGCTTGCTCAAGGCGATGACAGACGAAGTCGCCGACCTGGTCCTGCGCAACAATTACCAGCAGACGCTGGCCATCTCGCTGGAAGAGCGGCGCGGGCTCGGCCACATGTCCAACCAGGCGCGGCTGATGGCAAGCCTGGAGGCGCGCGACCGGCTCGACAGGGCGGTGGAATTTCTCCCCGATGACGCCATGCTCGCCGAGCGCCAGGCCGCCGGCAAGCCGCTCACCCGGCCGGAGATCGGCGTGCTGCTGGCCTATGCCAAGATCGTGCTGTTCGACGATCTGGTTACCAGCGGCGTGCCGGACGATCCCTACCTTGAGCAGGAGCTGTTCGCCTACTTCCCCCAACGCATGCAGAAGAAGCTGCAGACCGAGATCCGCGGCCACCGCCTGCGCCGCGAAATCATCGCAACGCAGCTTGCCAATTCGCTGATCAACCGTGGCGGGCCGACCGTCAACGTCGATATCGCTGAGCGGGTGATGACCGACGGCGCCGGCATCGCGCAGGCGTTTGCCGCCGTGCGCGACAGTTTCGACCTGCGAGCATTGAACGGGCGGATCGACGCGCTGGACAACAGAATCTCCGGCGCCGTGCAGCTGGAACTCTACCAGACCGTCCAGGATGCGCTGATCCAGAGCATGGTGTGGTATCTCCGCTTCGCCGATCTCGGCTCCGGCCTGCAGAAGGCGGTCGACCATTACAGCAAGAGTTTCGCCAAGCTGTCCGGGATCCTGCCGGGCGTCCTGCCGATGTTCATCGCCGCGCGCATCCGCGACAAGGAGAGCCGGTTCAAGGCGGCCAAGGTGCCCGACGACCTGGCACACGACGTGGCCAATTTAAGCACGCTGTCGCGCGCCGCCGACGTGGTGCTGGTGGCCGACCGCAACAAGCGCACTCTCGCCGATGCGGCGAAGGCCTATTACGGCATCACCGAGCACTTCGGCTTCGGCCGCATCGACGTGCTGGCCAAGAAGGTCCGGGCGACCGACTATTACGACCGGCTGGCGGTGGAGAAGGCACGCGATACGCTGGCCTCGGCACAGCGCAGGCTGACGGAAGGCGTGTTGACATCGAACCGCAAGGCGGTCGACCTCGATGCCTGGGTGGCCGCCAACAGGACGCAGATCGAGGGCACCATTGATAAGGTCAACGCCATCCTGCAGGACGGCCGGGCGTCGACGGCGAAGATCACTGTGGCGGCCGGACTGCTCGGCGAGATCGCCGGGTTCTGACGGGCGCCGCCCCGCCGGAAGCCGGTCTTGCCGCCGAACCGGGGGGTATGCGCGCGGGAAATGCCGGCGAAACAACCCCATGCACGATCCGCGGTGGTCACGCCTGGAGGCGCGCCCGAAGCGACGCAAGATCGCTCTTAAGTCGCTGTCAATATTGCCATTTCCACCACGGTGACCAGCCGCGCGAGATCGGCCCATTTGCGCGGTCCCTCGTAGCGGGCGGCCGACTGAAACACACCGACGAGGACGAGGATATTGTAGGGGGTCGGCAGCAGGTAGACCGGGACCAAAATCCAGACGGGGGCATCGGCCAGGACGGCAACCAGGGTCATCGCACTGGTGGCGATGTTGATCACGAGGCCCCAGACGATCGCGTAGCGCCAGAAGGCGACGGCCAGCGGCAGTTCGCCGTTCCAGAGCGCTCTGATCGTCCTGGTCACGGTCTGGACATGGCGCTGGCGTCCGTCAATGCCGGAAATGGCGCTTGCCGGTGAACACCATGGCGAGGCCGGCCTGGTCGGCGGCGGCGATCACATCGTCGTCGCGCATCGAGCCGCCCGGCTGGATGACGGCCGTGGCGCCGGCCTCAGCCGCCGTCAGCAGGCCGTCGGCGAACGGGAAGAAGGCGTCGGAGGCGACGACGGATCCCCTGGCGAGGCTTTCGCCGAGACCGGCGGCCTGGGCCGCCTCCTCGGCCTTGATGGCGGCGATGCGGGCGGAATCGACGCGGCTCATCTGGCCGGCGCCGATGCCG